>CAUZVF010000758.1:0-3925 GCA_963582955.1 Planctomycetota bacterium | reverse complement strand
CGAAAACTCGATGAAGAGAGCCGCTGATAAGATAAGGGAGGAGATCGTCCTTGTGGAAAGGCAGATGGACCAAGCCGATAAGTCGCTAGAAAACTGGTCCGATATCTTTCAGGCGAAAAAAGAGCAGATGTTCGAATCGGCTAGGTCTTGCTCAAAGGCCGATGATGTGCTGAACGATCCTGATGCAAATCTCCGCCGTAAGGCAGTAGCGGTGAAAGAGTGTATTGAGAAGATCAATCTCACCTTCCGGCCAACAGGTAAACGATATCCAACCAGTGAATTGGTTGAGGCTGAGATCATCCCTAGATGTGGCGGCGGGAGCGGGCACCCAGAATTTGGCTTGGATTGCACAACAAAAGTCCTTCTTGGACTCCGCTACGCGCGACCAGTTCTTCGATCCGTGGCGTGATGTTTAGAAAGTCCATCCGGGCGGCGATGGTGAAGGTCAAGTACTCGGTGAGCGATTTCAAAATGGTTTCCTTTCGTTGCATCCCGTTGGCCAGTTGTCGCTCTATATACCGCTCGCGGCAAAGAATGGCTCGTTTAACGGCTAGCCGAAGGCGACTGCGTGGCGGTAAAACTGTCGCCTGCGGCTTGCCGTTAAACGATCAAATGTGTCATTCCTAACCGCCTGAAGTATAATGCCGTTCATTCAGAACCAATGCCGTTTGTCGACAAGCGTCTTGGGATCTTTACCGGCGACGAAGCAACGAATGTTTTCGAGCAGCGTGGCAAGATGACGTTCGGAGATGTGGATTGATGCCGCGGCAATGTGCGGCGTAATGATGACATTTTGCATTGGCCACAGCGGATGCTCGGCTGGCAGCGGTTCGATTTCGAAGACGTCCAGCGCGGCTCCGGCGATGATGCCGTTTTGAAGCGCGGCCGTCAAATCGGCCAGATCGACGATGGCTCCGCGTCCGATGTTGATCAGGTAAGCGGAATTCTTCATTTGATGGAATTGTTCCGCACGAAAAAGTTTCTCGGTTTCTGGAGTATGCGGAGCGGCGATGACAACGAAATCGCTGGCGGCTAACAGGTCGGGCAAGCGGTCGGGCTGCCAGACTTCATCAATGATTCTGTCGACGCGGCGAT
Organism: Planctomycetota bacterium; assembly: GCA_963582955.1. Classification (GTDB taxonomy): domain Bacteria; phylum Planctomycetota; class Planctomycetia; order Planctomycetales; family Planctomycetaceae; genus CAUZVF01. The sequence goes on along the minus strand of CAUZVF010000758.1, from coordinate 2,830 downwards.
GGACGGGATCGACGGCCAGCAATTGCATCCCAAAGGCGGCCGCACGGCGGCAAATTTCCGCGCCGATGTTGCCAACGCCGACAACTCCCATCGTGCAATCGGAAAGATGGATGTGGCCGCGGTCGATGCCGCTGACTTCGTGCGGACCGGATGTGAATGTTGATCGGGCTGTTTCGCCGCCGACGGGAGCCCACTCGCACCGCAGTTGCCGGCGAATGTAAATGTGCAGATTGCGGGCGAAGCAAGTGACGTAACCGAGGACATGATCGGCGATCACGTCCGAGAACAACCCACGCATGTTGCTCAATTTGCATGGGTGCTCGATCAAGTCGGGGAACAAATAGTGTTCCAAACTTGCGGTCGGAGTCTGGATCCACTTGAGCTGTCTTGCTTCCGCCAGGATTTCGGGAGTCATCTTTCCGAAAAAGGCGTCGGCGTCCGGAATCTCGGCACACGCCGTTGCGACGTCGGATGTGTTGACGACGGACATGGAACCGGCTGCGTCGCGAATCTTGTCGAGCCGACCGGCTTCAACCGCCGGAAAAAGAACAAGCTTCATTTCATTTCTTTCCGTTCTATGAATGTCTGGAAATCTTGTCCTGAATAGGGAGTCGCTTAACCGAGAGCCCACGGCGACCGTTTTTTTTATTCACGTTCAAGCTGAAACGCTCACCGCCCGCTCGCGGTTAAGCGAACACTGACATTCGAATTCTGAATCCTGGAACAAACGAAATCAGAAAGTCAAGCGCATGCCGTGCAGTTATTTCGCGCGAATTATTTCACGAATTTTACTGCTTGCTCTCCGCGTAGCTTCTCGTCAGAATGGCGGCGCGTTGAGTCATTCACAGTTGTTAATTTTTGAAAATAGAACGAGGCACCATGATGCAAATCTTCTCCTGCGATGTAAACGAGGAGTTGGTAATTGGTGATGACATATTTGTAAAAGTTTTGGATGTCCAGGATGGTTGTGTTCGATTGGGAATCACGGCTCTCAATCGTGAACCAGCGTACTGGGAACAAACCCTGTATTGCGACGAAGCCGAGAACTCGTACGAGTTGCAGGCTCTTTAGCCGGGCAAATCCGCGATCGGGTGTTGGCGACGGTCCAGAAAGTGTTTTCAGGTGGCAACGGTCGCAAGTGATACCCAGAGCAAACTGGATCAGGCCGGCCTGAAGCGTGAGCTTCTTCCGAAGCACGTCGCCATCATCATGGACGGCAACGGCCGCTGGGCTCAGTCGCGTGGCCTGCCTCGCATCGAAGGGCATCGTCGCGGCGTCAAGAGTGTCCGGCTGGTTGTTGAAGACTGCGCGGACATCGGCATCGAGCAATTGACGCTGTTTTGCTTGAGTAGCGAGAATTGGAAGCGTCCCAAGAGTGAACTCGACCGGCTGATGAACCTGTTTCAGCAGTACTTAGTCGAGGAACGCTCGGAGATCATGCGCCAGAACCTGAAGTTCGCCATCATCGGCCGCCGAGAAGGTTTAAGCGAAGGTGTGCTGCGCGAGATCACAACGACTCAAGAATTCAGCCGCGACAATACTGGAATGCGGCTGTGTTTGGCCGTGAATTACGGCAGCCGCGCGGAACTGACCGACGCCGCCAAATCGATTGCCCGGGCCGTTCAAGCCGGCGAACTGTCTATCGACGACATCGACGAAAACACGGTCGGCGACCAACTCTACACAGCCGGCATGCCGGACCCTGATTTGCTAATCCGCACCGCTGGAGAAATGCGAGTCAGCAACTATCTGTTGTGGCAGATCAGTTACTCGGAGATCTGGGTGACGGAAAAATGCTGGCCCGAGTTTCGACGTGGCGATTTGATCGAAGCCTTCCAAGGTTATGCCAACCGCGACCGTCGCTTCGGCGGCTTGAAAGGCTGAACGAGCGATGCTGGCATGGCGGTTGACCGTTTCGGCGATTCTGATCCCGTTGGTGTTTGGGATCTTCTACCTCGATCAGCAGCAGAATTACCTCGATCAACAGCAGAATTCGACGGCGCCCTATTTGTTAGCGTTTTGCGTGCTGTTGGCGCTCCGTGCGACCTGGGAACTAGCCGACTTGCTGAAGACAAGGTCGTTTGCACCCAGTTTCGCGCTGACGGCTGTTTGCTCAGTCGCAATCATTTTTGCCTCATGGATGAAGCAGCTTGAACTGGGGATGATCGTATTTTCATTGTCGGTCCTTGCGATCTTCCTGCGAGGCGCCATTCGATACCGCGAGCCAGGCTCGTCGATGGAAACGGTCGGCGCGGATCTATTGATTGTCGCTTATGTCGGTGTGTTGTTGGCAACCACCGCCCAGTTGCGTTGGGTTGCGGGTTCACACGCGGGATACTTGGCACTGGGATCGTTGATCATCGCCGCGAAAGCCGGAGACATCGGCGCGTATACTCTTGGCCGCTTGTTTGGCCGCAAGAAGATGGTGCCCGCTTTGAGCCCCGGCAAAACGTGGATGGGAGCGTTCGGTGCGCTTGTGGGTTCCGGCTTAGGTTCGATTGCGTGGTTGCAAATCGCAACTCCCCAATTCAATCCCATGTGGATGCCATGCGACTGGTACTGGGCACTGTTGTTTGGTGTTGTGATCGGAATCGTCGGACTGATCGGTGATCTGTGCGAATCACTGATCAAACGAGACGTCGGCCGCAAAGATTCCGCGTCACTGATGCCGGGCTTTGGAGGACTGCTCGATCTGTTGGACAGCATTCTGTATGCGGGACCGGTTGCGTACCTGTTGTGGATTGTGATTCCGCTACGGACTTGGTGATATTGCAGTACCTCTGCGTTGCTTCATGAATAAACCCCGCCAAAGTTTTTCGATTTTGGGGAA
>CAUZVF010000757.1:0-3925 GCA_963582955.1 Planctomycetota bacterium | reverse complement strand
GCCAACAGCGGTGTAGTGGTTGTACCAACCCGGAACGCCACTGCGGATGTCGCGTTTTAGACGTTTCCGTTGTTCGGAATCTTTCAGCCGAGCCAACAGTTTCTGACGACCGCCCTCATGAGCCCACGGCGGAATGATGCTGACCAAGTTGTTGTTGCCGCGTGTGTACGGATAGACGTTGGCCTGTACGTTGACACCGCAACGGCGGGCGGCTTCGATCAGTGCGACGACTTCGCTCATGCGGCCCCAGTATTTCTCGTCAGCGATTTTCAAGTGGATCACATCGACACTGACGCCCGCCCGCTCGCCGATTTCGATGGCTTCCTTGACCGAGTCGAAGACTCCCGTGCCTTCGTTGCGGATGTGCGTTGAATAAATTCCACCGTGTCGCGCGACAACTTTGCACAGTTCAACAATGTCGTCCGTCGTCGCCAGCGAGCCGGGCGGCATCATCACCTGGCTCGATAGCCCCAACGCGCCGTCTTGCATGGCTTCGTCGACCAGAGCTTTCATCCGCTCGATCTGTTCAGATTTCGGGCGGTCGAATGAATTGCCCATGACACAGCGCCAGACGTTTCCGATGCCGACGTACGAGGCCACGTTGGTTGCGATTCCCGCACGATCGACGGCGTCGAAGTATCCAGCGAGCGTCGTCCACTTCGTCGGCTTGCCGTCGATCTTGACGGTTCGCGGAGCGAGCTTGCCTTGATACGGACCGGCTGAACTTCCCTCGCCGAGGATTTCCGTTGTGACTCCTTGATGGATCTTGCTCTGTGCGTTTCCATCTTCCAGTAACAGGAAATCGGAATGCGAATGAATGTCGATGAATCCGGGCGCGACAATCAGACCTTTGGCATCGATCTCGCGTTTCGCCGTCCCTGGAGGAATGCGTCCGACGCCGACGATTCGATCTCCGTTGACCGCGATGTCTCCGTAGAACCACGGGTTGCCCGTTCCATCAACGACCTTGCCGTTCCTGATGACGATGTCGTATTTCACCTCGTCGGCCGCGAATGCGGGAACCGAGATGGCGATCATGGTTGCCAGCAAGAAAGTAAGAACTCGCGCAAACATCCACATGCTGTATGCAGATGTTGCCACTCGGTTGGCTCTCAGAGTGCGCGCGGCCATCACTTCTTATCCCGTTCGAATCGGTAAATGCCTCGTCCCGTTGGCGAGACGATCATGAAATAGACATCACCCTCTTCGTCGTCGCCGAATGAAATTACGGGCATCTTGCTAGTCGGGATCGCGTGATTCGAAACGACCTTCTGTTCTTTTTCGTTGTACCGCAGCGCCCAAACTTTGCCGGTGACATAGTCGGCATAGACGTAGGCTCCGGCGAGTTCCGGCAATCGCTTGCCACGGTAGACCAGACCACCGGTGATCGACTTCCCGACCTCGTGATCGTATTCCCAGATCGGTTCGATCAGATCGTCACGCGGGTCGACGCCTTTGGCTCCGAACGTATGAGCCGCCTCGCGCAGGTTCCAACCGTAGTTTCCGCCCCGGCGAATAATGTTGATCTCTTCCCATAAGTTTTGGCCAACGTCACCCGCCCACAACGAACCGGTCTTTCGGTCAAATGCCAACCGCCAGACATTCCGCAATCCGCGCGCCCAGATCTCTCCGCGAGCATTCTTGCGGTTAACGAATGGATTGTCAGACGGAATCGCGTAGTTCTTGCCGCCACTCTTGTTGTCGATGTCGATGCGCAGGATTGATCCCAACAGAGTGCCCAGGTTCTGCGCGTTACCATGCGGATCATTGCCGGCCCCGCCGTCTCCCAGAGCCACATACAGGTAACCGTCAGGACCAAATGCGATCGTGCCTCCGTTGTGGTTCCAGTACGGTTGTTTGATCCGCATCACTTCTTCTTCGAACTTGGCATCGGCTTTGTCGGCGTCGTTTTTCGAAACGCGAAACCGCGAGACGATTGATGTATGCGGCGCCGCGGTTGTCGTGTAGTAGATAAAGAACTGACCGGTTTTCTTGTAATTCGGATGAAAGGCGAACCCCAACAGGCCTTCCTCGTTTTGGCGGTCGCTGTACGAGACCTTGGAAGTGATGTCGAGAAACACCTTCGACTTTTTGACGTCCTGGCGGTTTTCAAACACATGGATGACTCCGTGCTGAGTCGCCACGAAGACACGGTTGGAACCGTCGCCGGCGTGCGTCAACACGATGGGACGCAACGGCACGGCCTTACCCTCTTCAGAAACCGGCGACCAACCGGCCCACTTCAAATCGGGAAACGCGACGGCGGCCTTCAGCGGGAGCACCCCGTCGATCGGTTCCGGAGCCGCGGAGCCCGGTTTGATCTCGCGAACTTTGATGTTGCGGAACGCGACCATGTTTCCATGATCCTGCAGGCAGATGTGCCCGCGTGTTGGCTTTCCAAAGTTCTTGTACTTTGCGAACTTGCTCTTGGCCACTCGGGCGTTCCAATCCCGGCTACCCTTGACGTATCGGGCGTACCGCACACCGTTCATGTAATGCACGCATTGTTCGGGAGTGATGCGAATGCGGATTTGGTTCCATTCGCCAGCGGGTTTGGTGGCGTCTTCGTTCGCGCGGTAGATTTGATAAAGCCACCCGGATTTTTGCGGGTCATGCCCATCGACGTTGTCCTGAATCTGGATTTCGGGGCCCGTCCACGCCGGATTGTTTTCTTCTTCCGTCACATGAAAGAACAAGCCGCTGTTGCCGCCTTTTGAGATCTTGTAATCGAGTGAAAACTCAAAGGCGTCGAATTGGTCAACAGTGACGATGCTGCCCGCGCCGCCACTTGCACGCGTGAGTTCGCCGTCGTGAATCTCCCAGCCCTTGCCGATCGTGTCTTTCCCGTAATTTCGCCAGCCCTTGGTTGTCTTACCGTCGAACAGCAACCGCCAGCCAGCTTTTGTTTCCGCGACGGACAATTGATTCACGCCGGCGGAATCGGCACTGGCACGATTGGCACAGAAAGCGGTTACAAGTGGGATTAGCAAGATAAGGAAGACGGTATTGCTGAAACTTCGCATGACAACAAAAACTCCTGATGAGGATGTTCGCGGTAAGCGTGTCGATCCGTTAGTTGAAGGAAGCACCAATCGTATCGCCGATGAGACGGCGCCGCAAAGCTAACGGAGTTTGTGCGCATCGCAAAACCGTTGCCCCGCGTGACATTCTCGCCGTGTGTGGCGTGCCCGGTTGGATTTCCCATCTTTCGTAATCGCTATAGGCGGTGCGCTTAGGAAAATTGTCAGCATTCTTATACGGCATTAGGTCTCGACCGATACAGTTGACCAAACTAGCCGGTCGATACGGAAATGGAATGCCATCGGTGACTGCGATTACGATCCGCTCTATTTCGGATCAAATGATGAGAAAGGCGATTGAATCATGTTGAATCGGCTGTGTATTTCGTCACTTCTCTTGTGCCTTTCCTCGACTGTGCATGCCCAGGAAGGAGCACCAGGGTTTGTCCGGCTCCGCGTTAGCGGCTCAGGTGCTGAGACATTCGAACTGGCTGAGACGACGGTTGCGGAAGAACTCCAATTGGCGCAATCCCAGGCAACGCAACAACCAACGCAACAGCCACAGCCTCCACTCGCACCACCAACAGGAACCGACACGCTGCCACCTCCGCCTCCGTCAGCGCTCGAACAATTCACGGGAGCGAACCCGCTAGCAAATCTGTTCGCCACAACGCAGCCGCAGCGTCGCCGCCGACGGTCACGCAGGCTGGCCCGAGCTCCCGATATGTTTGGTGACCTGTTCGGAACCGGTGGCTCGGGCGGGCAGAGCGTGGTTACCGTTCCAATGTCGTTTACCGCAACGGCGTTCGCTTTCTTTGAAATGGCTCCGACAAACCAAGTGATTGGGCAATTCATTGGAAACAACCCAGTGCCCGGATCCGGAATGATGGGCAACACATCATTAT
>CAUZVF010000756.1:0-3926 GCA_963582955.1 Planctomycetota bacterium | reverse complement strand
GCTTTCGTTTAATGGCCGTGTAATCCGTGTAGCGTCGGCCATTTGGCTGGGGTATAGTAGGAGATTCAAGAATCTTTAGAGTTGTCACTGCCCGGCCAGCATCTCGCGGGCAGTTGCGAGATACACATTTTCCCAACGTCAAGGGGGATCGTCAAATGACGAAATTTCTGACTTCGAGCTGTGTTTTGCTTGTTCTTTCCGCCGCCGGCGTTTCGTTCCTGATTCAGCCGCAACTTGCGGCTCAAGGACAACAACCATCCGTCCGCGCGTTGTACGGACGTGGCGTCACGGCCTATTTCACCAAGGACTACAAAGCGGGCCACGCACTGTTGTCTCAGGCAGTTGACCAAGGGACGAAAGACCCGCGAGCCCATTATTTCCGTGGCTTGTGTGCGCTGAAGCTGGATCGCGCCGGCGATGCGAAAATTGATTTCGAAAACGCCGCGAATCTGGAATTCAACACGCGCAGCAAAGCCGATGTTCCCCGGGCTCTGGAAAAGGTTCAGGGGCCGGAGCGCCGACAGATCGAAGCGATTCGCCGGGAATTTCGGCGACAAGCGGCGGCAAGAAAACCTGTCTCGGGCAAACAACGTGTCGCCAATGCGTATTACGGCCAGGGAGTCCGGGCGTATTTCAACTCTGACTTCAAGCAAGCTCACAGTGAACTGACGAAGGCAATCGACGCCGGCAGCCGTGACCCGCGCGCGTACTATTTCCGTGCCTTCGCCGCGATCAAGTTGGGCAAAGTCAAGGACGCCGACCAAGACTTCTCAGCAGGAGCTAAATTCGAAACGGTCGCGCTGAATGGCCGTAGTGTCGACCGGTCGATCGAACGCATCCAAGGCTCGACCCGCGTCATGCTGGAACGGCATCGCGTCAAAGTTCGTGCCGTGGCCATGGAAGCCGCCAAGATCGCCGCTGCCGCTGCGGCTCCTGATACGGTCGTGGCGACGCCGAAAAAGGAAACAACCGTCTCGAAGACATCTCCAGCGAAGACCGAACCGGCCAAGACCACAAGCACCAAATCCAAGTCGCCCAAGACGACCGCTCAAACTCGTCCGCCGGCACGCGAAGGAAAAATCAAATCGACCTGGTTGCCGGCCGATTCCGAGGTTTTCATTGTCGTGCGCGTTTCTGAATTGTGGGACGCCGAGTTTCTGAAGCCGCTGCTACAAAAAGATGAGGTGACTCAGTCGATCACGATGATGCAGCAAATGATCGGCCTGGGTCCTGCCGACATCGAAACAATCACGATCGGTATTCCCGGTGTCAGCGACAAGGTGAAAGCCGGGCCCGCCGCGTTGATCGGAGTTCCGGGATTGCCGCCAGGAGCCAATCTGGCGAAGAATGCCGTCGAAAGGATGTCGGGAGTCATCCGCACAAAGCGTCCGATCAACCGGGATCAGATTAAGACGGCGGCGGAAGCTGCCGGTGGAATCGCTCAGGAACACCAAGGGACAACGATTTATGTCATGCCGTCCGATGATGCGGATCAGGTTGGCGGCTTCTTTATCGCCGGCTCGCGAGAAGTCGTCGTTGGCGATTCCGATTCGTTGAAGGCCGCCATCGAGCAGGGCCAAGATGCGAAACCCATCACGGGGCTTGAATTTGTCGATGCCACGCAGCACGTGCTGATCGTGTACCGTCCCAAGGACGCCTCGATCTTCAAGATCGACGATGCGCCGCCGGAAGGCACTCCGCCATCCGTCGTCAAGCTGTTCAACGCCGCCAACGGCAAATTCGACGCGTTTGCGTTCGGAATTCTTCTGGATGAAGACATCAATTTGAAGCTGATGTTCAATTTCCAAGATACGAGTGCCGCCCGATCCACGAGCGCTGCGGCCCAGCAGGCAATCACCGAAGGCAAAGCGTTGTTCGAGCTTGCCAAGGGACAGATTCCTCCGGCATTCGCACAGGTGGCCGAAGACGCCGTCAACAGTGTCAAATCCCGAGCCATCCGAACCCGGTTCCAAGTGATTGCTACGATTCCCGGGAACATCACCGATGCCGTCGCGCAGGCGGGTCCAGAATTGATGATGCCGTTGATGATGCTGATGGGCGGACTCGGCAGCGGCTCACCCGGCCCCCCGCTACCCGGCCAGAAAGTCGAACCACCGAAATCAGCAGGCGTTGCCGAAGGCGTGACCATCACGGCAACCGCGAAAATGGTTAAGGACACAACGTTCACCAACGATGGCCAGATGGAAATGGTCGACCGCGTGGAAATTGCGTTGGACGCCGCCGGCAAGGAAGCCAAGGAAGCGAACGCGTTCGGGTTCATTGAACTCAAGTCCGCCAAAGATGCGGAAGGCAACGACTTGAAGCTGGCCAAAACCAATTTCGGCGATCCCGCGAATTCGTTCGTCAAAATTCCACGAGACGAATTCTTTGGCGCCGATAACCCTGAAAACGGAGCCCGGCTGAAATTCAAACTCGAAGCATCCAAGGGAAAGAACGAACGCATCGCCACTCTGGACGGCGTCGTGAAACTGCGTATCGTCGGCGGGACTCAGGAAATCGTGATTGACAAGATCGCTTCGTTCGACGGCAAGGAATTGGAACATCCCGATCTCAAAGCGGCCGGCTACCAATTTAAGGTCAGCCTGAAGAAAGAGAAATTCGGCGATATTGAAGTGCAGAATCTGAAATTGGAACTTGTCAGCGGCCCCGCGAACATTCCGTTGGACAAATTGGTGCAACAGATGTCCCAACCGGGCGGCCAAGGCCCGCAAGCCCCGCAACTGCTCGACGCCAGTGACAAACCGATTGAGAACGCGAGCAGTGGTTACGAAGCCTTCGGCAATAAGTTCGCCTTTACAGTCAACGCCCAAAAAGAAATCCCCGCCGACGCAAAGTTGAAGATCGTGATCAACAAGGATGTCAAAATCGTTGACGCGCCATTCAGCTTAAAAGACATCGCGATCGAGGGTGAAGAGTAGCAGCCATTGGTAACAAGCTTGGCCCCTTTCACTCTGTGAAAGTCTGTGCCCTTTCGCGGAGCGAACGGCGACAAACGGAGTTTTGAAACTGCTTCTACTTGATTCTCGGCATTCCGGATTGGTTTGCGAACGCCCGCTCTTGAGTTATGACGCATTATTCGCGTATTCATTACGACCGGTTTATCCGCATTGGGAAAACCGGTCGCTCCGTACGCCGATCGGCCAACTGCTGATAAATTGCACTTTTCCGCAGAATTGGGCGAAAAATGCTTCTATCGATACCGAGAGACAATATAGAATAGACGAAGCGCGACTTCCGCGCGCGAACTGCATTGCGAAGCCATTCATCGCCAAGTCTTGAAACTCTCACGTCGCACACAATTCCTTTGGAGTTTACTGTCATGATCAGGTGCAAAGTAATCCGTTGCTTGTTGGCCTGTGCTTTGGTTGGGATTTCGGCTGATCTTGCGATTGGCGCGGAACCCACGAAAGCGTCTGGAACTGCCATCCGATACCAGTCACCGAATGGCGAGTCTTACTTTGCTTTGATGCTTGAAGGAAAATCCATCGACGCACGGCCCGAATCAGGAGACGTCATCGTCTTGGTCGATACCTCGGCGAGCCAAATTGGCGGGCATCGACGTCATTCCCTGAGAATTGTCGATGCGATTCTAAAGTCATTAACGACCAAGAATCGTGTTGCACTGTTGGCAGTCGACGTCGACGCGCACCAATTGACAAGTGGCATGGTGGCGGCCGATAGCGACGAAATGAAGTCGGCTGTTCAATTGTTGCGCCGCCGTATTCCTGCCGGTGCGACAGACATGGTGAAAGCACTTTCAACAGCCATGCGGACGGCCAATGAAAAACGGAGTGCTGCGATCGTCTACATTGGCGATGGAATGAGTACGGCGAATCTGATCGAGTCACCAAAGCTGAAGTCAATTTTGGATCGACTTGTCGAGCGTCAACTCCCATTTATCGGAT
>CAUZVF010000755.1:0-3928 GCA_963582955.1 Planctomycetota bacterium | reverse complement strand
ACGGCCAACTGATGGAATCGCGGAGTGTGACTATCTTGATTGCCGAGTCGTTACTGACCGAGCAAACCTTAGTCGAGTTCGCGATTGACGCGGCCGCGGTAGATGTCAAGCCCGTGATCGAAACGCTTGGCGGTCGAATCCGCGACATGGGCGCGACATTGTCATCCGCCTATCACGCGCTGCAAAACAATAACTGTATTTTCGCAGGCGGAAAGAGGGGACACTTCTGGTTCCGCGAGTCAGCAGCGACATGTGATGCCGTCTTGACGCTTGCACGGATGCTACAAGTCATGAGCCAGAGCGATGCTCAGGCCAGCGAACTAATCGGTCGTTTGGCTGCTTGAATCGCTCAAGCGTCGTCCAGCAGATTGACCGCTTCGAATTCTTCGCCCTCCAGCATCGCCAAACTGGCGCCGCCTCCCGTGCTGACGTGTGATACCTGGTCGGCAAATCCCAATTGTTGAATGGCGGCCGCGCTGTCGCCGCCACCGATGATGCTTGTCGAATCGCCGTCGGCAATCGCCTGAGCCACCGCTTTCGTGCCCTCGTCGAACGGCGGCATCTCGAAGACTCCCATCGGCCCATTCCAAACAATGGTCTTGGCGTCCTTGACCAGATTTGCATAGATTTCGGCGGTCCGGGGACCGATATCGAGTCCCTGGAAATTATCAGGAATCTGACCGGCGTCGACAATTTGCTTGTTGCAGCCGGCACTGAAGTCGTCACCACAATGAGTATCGGCCGGAAGCACCAATTTGTCCCCGCCAAGTTCCAGGAGTTCGCTCGCGAGATCGACTTTGTCTTTTTCGACGACGCTGTTGCCAACCGCGCCGCCTTTTGCGAGCGAGAATGTGTATGCCATCGCGCCGCCGATCAACACTCTGTCACAAATCGTCAACAGATTGCGAATGACGGCAATTTTGTCGGACACTTTTACGCCACCCAAAATCGCAATAAACGGCCTCTTCGGATTGGCAATCACGTCGGTCAGGTATTGGATTTCCTTCGCGATCAGAAATCCGACGACCTTGGGTTTGTTACCCATTGCCCGCGGCACGGCGGCCATCGAAGCATGCGTACGGTGGCATGTTCCGAAGGCGTCATTGCAGTAAATGTCGGCCAACGCGGCAAGTTGTGCGGCGAATTCCGAATCGTCCTGCTTCTCGCCGCCGTTGAAACGCAAGTTCTCCAAGACAACGACTTCGCCAGCGTTCAATTCCGCGACTTTTGCACGGGCATCTTCGCCGATGGTGTCGGTTGCGAAGGCAACGTCCTTTCCAAGTAACTCGGCCAATTTGTCCGCCGCCGGCTTTAGACTGAATTTGGCGTCGCCATCGTCTCCTTTGGGCCGACCGAGGTGGCTCATCAATATCAATCGCCCGCCGCGTTCGATCACCGATTGAATTGACGGCAGTGCCATTCGAATTCGTCGGTTGTCGGTGACGTTCAGATTTTCGTCCAGCGGCACATTGAAGTCGACTCGCATCAACACAGTCTTGCCAGCTACATCGACATCGGTGATTGTTTTTTTTGCCATTGTTAGCGGGGGTTCGCCTACGATTTGGAAAAGCGGGTTTCACATGGACTCGGTTGAGAATCTGAATCGACAATCGTAGAACGCAGAGTATACTCATTTCGGTCACGAATGGCGGTTTTGACCCGCCATCTCGATTGTTCGATCCTCAAGATTTGACCTTGCAGAGCCTATCGATTGCAAGTCTCTTGTTTTTCTAAACTGCGGAGTCATCGGCCCATGCGAATTGCCTCGGTCATCACGCCGTTTACCGACGAAAACCTGAAGTTGGCCAGCCAAGTCGGCGTTACTGACATCGTCTTTCGATATCTCGGCACGGAAGTTTGCGCCTATGTCGAAATGAAAGAGCGGCTTGAATCGTTCGGCTTACGTCTTGCCGCGATCGAAGGCTATCTGCCGATCGAAAATATCATTCTCGGCAACAAGAAACGTGACGACGAGATCGAAGAGATGAAACAACTGATCGCTAATCTGGCAAGCGTTGGGATACCGATCATCTGTTACAACTTCATGGCGGGAACCGACTGGGTACGCACCGATCTGGCCGTTCCCGAACGTGGCGGAGCCCTGGTGACGGCCTTCAACATCGATGATGTCAACAAGGCAATGTCGCTGGAAGGATCGTCCCACCAATTGGAATACGATCCGATCAGTGCCGACCGGCTATGGGACAACCTGCAATACTTTCTGGATCGAATTATCCCTGTGGCCGAAAAGGCGGGCATCGCGTTGGCAATGCATCCAGACGATCCGCCGCTCGATTCGTTTCTCGGCCGCGACCGAATCATGAAGAATGTCGACGACTTTGAACGGCTGGTCGGAACGCACGCCAGTCCCAGCAATGCGATTTGTTTTTGTCAGGGAACCTTTGCGGAAATGGGAGCCGACATTCCCGCGACAATTCGGCGGCTTGGCAAACACATTCGGTACGTCCATTTCCGAGACATCGAAGGCACGCGAGAGCGTTTCCGCGAGACATTCCACGATACCGGCCCGACCGACATGTACGCGGCGATCCGAGCCTATCGCGATATTGGATTCAACGGTCCGATCCGCCCCGACCACGTCCCCCAACTCGTCGGCGAAGACGACGGCGAACCCGGTTACACGATGCTGGGCCGTCTGTTTGCTTACGGATATATGAAAGGCTTAATCGAAGCGGCGGGCGGTCTGGTTGCAGATTGATGCTTGACACTGGCGTGAGAATGACTGTCGCCTTTCGCTCCGCGAAAGTGCGCACTTTCGCGGAGCGAAAGGCGACACACCTGGAAGTCATTTTCACGCCCGTCCTTCTCTGCTCAATCGGGCCGATCCGTTCGAAACTGCTTCACCCGTCGGACAAGCCCACGGGGGTCGATCAGTGGACGGTTCGATGTCATTAGTCATTCAAACTGTTTTCCTGCCAGGCAAGCTGGCAGGGGAAATTGATCAACTAATTCTTGCGCGGTTCCTTAGCCTTGACGAAGCACTAAGAATCGTCCAGTAATCGAATCCGGGCATTCCGCGACGGCTTCAGGTGGACCCGCAACGACGAGTTCGCCGCCATCGTGGCCCGCTTCCGGCCCCAAGTCGATGATGTGATCGGCGGCGGCGATCACGTCGAGATTGTGTTCGATGACAATCAACGAGTGACCGACAGACAGCAGGCTCTCGAAGCATCGCAGTAACGTGGCGACATCAGCCGAGTGAAGGCCGATCGTTGGCTCGTTCAACAGAAACAGAGTTCGTGACTTCGAACCGGATGCCAGAAACGAAGCCAGCTTCAGCCGTTGTGATTCACCGCCTGACAGCGTGGTGGCCGCTTGGCCCAACGGAAGATAGTCGAGGCCGACTTCCTTCAGAAAATTGAGCCGCCGTTGAATCTTTGGCTGGCCACGAAAGAAAGCGAATGCTTCGGCAGCCGTCATGCCGAGCACTTCGTCGATCGAAAGGCCGCGGTACTTGATTTCCCGGATCTCACGATGAAACCGCGTGCCGTGGCATTCGGGGCAGGTCATCGACAAGTTGGCCATGAACTGCATGTCGATTTCGATGGAGCCGCTGCCCTCACATTTCTGGCACTTGCCGCCGCCACTTGCGTTAAAACTGAATTGGGTCGCGGTGAAGTTGCGCAGCCGAGCGTCGGACGTCTGAGCAAACAGTTTTCGGATTTCATCGAACGCCTTCATGTAAGTGACGGGGATGCTGCGCGGAGTCCGTCCAATCGGCGTCTGGTCGGCCAAGATGACGTCGTCGATTTCTTCAAAGCCGTCCAGAGTATCGAACTCGCCGCGAAACTCGATATTGCACGGCAATTTCAGTTGGCGGCACAGCGCGGGGTAGAGTGTTTTCTCGACAAGAGTACTCTTGCCGCTTCCGCTGACTCCGGTCACGACGCAAAGCATTCCCAGCGGG
>CAUZVF010000754.1:0-3931 GCA_963582955.1 Planctomycetota bacterium | reverse complement strand
TGAACAGGTGACTCCATTTCCATCCGAGAAAGCGATTGAAATCGTCGAACGTGAACTTGGCGCACCGGTCATTGAATTGTTTGCCGAATTCGAAGAAGAACCCATCGCGGCCGGTTCGCTGGCACAGGTGCATCGGGCGCGACATCACAACGGCACGATACTGGCCGTCAAGATTCGTCGGCCAAACGTTGTGCGGGACGTTGAAGGTGACGTCTCATTGATGCTGGAACTGGCGATTCTTGTCGACCGTCATATTCCCGAGGCACAGGTTTTTGATCCGATCGGATTGGTCAATCATTTTGCGCGCACCATTCGACGCGAATTGAATTTTACACGTGAAGCACGGACGACTGACGAATTCGCCCGGCTGTTCCGCGATGATGCGACTTTGTATGTTCCACATTCGTTCAGCGATCTGACAACCGAAGCCGTCTTCACAATGGAGTTTATCGACGGTATCCGGCTTGATGATACGGCCGCCGTTGATTCGCTCGGCCTGTCACGCGGGGAAATCGCATCGAACGGCGCGCGGATTTTTATGAAACAGGCGTTCGAACTCGCTTTGTTTCACGGAGACCCACATCCGGGCAATGTGCGGCTGATGAAAGACGGATCATTTTGCCTGATCGATTATGGAATGATCGGAATGTTGGAAGAAGAGCAGCGTGACCTGCTCGTCGACCTTTTCTTGGCAATCAGCCGCCGAAATGCGAACTCCGCCGTCGACGTCGTGCAGAAGCTGGGAAAACCGTTTCGCCCAATTGATGTTCCTTTGTTGAAGGCTGACGTGCGCGAGTTCGTGGAAACGTATTACGGCGTGTCGCTGGAACGCATCAAGATTGGCAGCATGTTGTCCGATTTCGTTAGCATCCTCTCGATTCACGGCATCCGTTGTCCGGGCGATTTCATGCTACTCATTCGCGCAATTGTGACGCTCGAAGGAACGGGCCGAACGCTCGATCCTGAATTCAACTTGGCCGAGCATTTGTCGCCGTTTGTCGAGCGTGTCGCGCAAGAACGTTACAGTCCCAGCAGGGTGCGGCAAAAAATTGTTCGCGAACTTCAAACCTTCACGGCATTGGCGCACGACGTCCCATTAAGAATGGGCGAGGTGTTGGAAAAACTCAGCAAAGACGACCTGCGCATCCAATTGGAACATCAGCGGTTGGACCGATTGATCACCGAAGTTGACCGATCCAGCAACCGCATCGTTGTCAGCTTGGTGATGTCGTCGTTGATTGTCTCTTCGGCATTGATCTACCGGACGCTGGCGGAATCGTATTGGATTAGCATACCGGTATTTGTCGCATCCAGTTTTTTGGGAGTGTGGCTGATCTACGGAATTTTCCGCAGCGGGCGACTTTGAGTTCCCAGCGGATCCAGGAGTCAACGAATTAGCTCAGGAACTGTCCCGAAACAACTTCTCGATTTCTGTTGACTCGTTTAACGGCAAGCCGAAGGCGTCGGTGTTTCGATTGCGTATTGACGTCCGAAACACGGGCGCCTTCGGCTCGCCGTTAAACAAGGAAGTTAATTCGTGCCTGTTCCTCATTGGTGGAGTGAACCACATTCGTTGACTCCTTAATTAGACGGGGAATTCAACCGATTGCTGACTGAATCACTGAATGAATGAATTCGACGCGGTCGGTATTCGTTTCGCTCGCATCAAGCCGGTTGTGTGCCGGCAAATCATCGAAGGAAACTTGATGAGCCGTGTTTTCCGATCGACCAAGCCAAATAGTGAGCGTCGCATTGGAACATACACTGCTGAATGGTCCGTCGCACGCGTGAAACTCAACGGCGGAATTCTGATCGATCAAACGATCAAGAATGTTCCGGCGTTCGTCTGGCACGCCACCGGTCAAACAACATCGCAATGGACGTTGCAAGAGTCGTTCTCTGAGTTCGCGAATTGAGACGCCTCGTTCCGGGTGTATGAACTCGGGGCAAATGTCGGCGAGCGGATCGAGCACGAATCGCCGGTACCAGGCCGCGACATGCGGGACTCGCAACAGCGGCTCATCGATCACGTGGTCTCCGTAGAAGATTAGATCCAGATCCAAAGTCCGCGGCCTCCAGCGGCCATCGCGCATCCGGCCGCAACGATCCTCGATGGATTGCAACACGTCGAAGAATTCCAAGGGATCGAGATCTGTTTCAATCTCGGCGGCCGCGTTCGAAAACTCATCACCCGCCAGTTTGCCGATTGGCTTGGTCGAGTAGATATGGCTGGACTGAACGACTGAAATACGTTCGCTTTCCGCCAGCGTTCTCAGAGCCCGGCCGAACGATTCCGCGACGTCACCAATGTTTCCGCCGAGTGCGATGTGGCAGACTGTCATAAGAGGTCGGCTGTGAATACTTCAACTCTTCAACGACGTGATTGCATCGTCGCACGAATCGAAAATATCCCACAGGTCATTCAAGTGCGCCGTTTCAATGACGTCGGAACAAAAATCACGCAGCCCACAAATTGCGAATCGGCCGTTTTCTTGTGCGCGAATTCGATTCCACACACGAAACAAGACGCCGAGAAACGCCGAGCCGAAATACTTTGTTTGCGACAGGTCCACCACCAAGTACGGCGGATTGGCTGCTTTGGCCGCATCGAGCATCACTTCCGCGATCTCGTCGACGTATTCTTCGTCCAAATTGCCAACCTCGGCGCCCAGTGCGATAACGGTTGCACCAAGTTGCGGTTCGATCTCGATGTTCACAGCCTCGGACATGCGCTACATCCCATTGGCCCGCACTAATCAGATGGCGGAATTGCTTTCGAGCAACGGCAACGATTGACTGTACCCACAAAAGCCGGTGGATTCAATTGGCAATCGACGGCAAAACATATGGCCCTTTGGGGATGACGGCAATCCGAGCGTCGGGGCCGTACTCTTCCAATGCGTTCGAGACTGCCAATTCAACCGACTCAGCCGCACGCACAAACAGCCGTTCGAACGCTTTGGGCTCGAGACCATCGCTGACATACGTGACTTTCGCCTTTCGACGGACCTTTGCGAGTTCTTCGAGTTGCCACTGATCCATGACGAAATAGTCTTTGCCAAGGATACATTCCATGAATGCGTCGAGGTTGGCGTGTTCTTCGAACAGTTGCTCGAATTCGGGGCTGCCGATGCCGTCCGACAGGCTGGCGGCGATCACAATTGTTCCGCCTTGCTTGACGATTGGCAGCGCCCCCGTCAGGCCCTTGATCGATTGATAAAACGTCGTGTCCAACGGATATCCGGCACTGCTCGTGACGACCACGTCACACGGGTCAGGAATCTCCGCCTTAACGACGGTCTCGACGAATTCAACGCCTTCGAGAAATGCTTGTTCCATTTCTCCGGCGACAATCGAAGTGACGTTGCGGTCCTTATCGAGTGTCACGTTGACAATGAAATCGCATCCCGCCATGCGGGCGATCGCCGTGTTCTCTTCGTGAACGGGATTACCGTCGAGAAATCCACAGTCGGCTTTCGGATGCTCGAGAAACCGAGGGCTGTGCCAGTCCTTAACCGTTTCCAACGCCGCGATTCCAGGACAGATCAGCTTTCGCCCGCCCGAGTAACCCGCCATCAAATGTGGCTCGATCAATCCGGTGGCGATTTTCAGATCCGCATCAACGTAACGGCGATCAATCCAGACCGGAACATGTCGCGGTGATTCGCCCAGATAGTTGTGCTCGTCGCGTTTCTTTCCATGATGGTTTTCAACGCGATAAGAATCCGCGATCCGTTGTCCAACCAGTTCGACGATTTCCGGGCCTTCGTTCGGCCGATGGAGTCCGGTCGCGATGAGGATCAGAATATCGTGCCGCTCGATTCCCGCCGCTTCGATCGTCGAGAGAATCTCTGACAGCAATAGCTCGTTTGGAACCGGTCGCGTGACGTCGCAGATCAGAATGCAGGCCGTCGTTCGGCCACGCGCGAGT
>CAUZVF010000753.1:0-3934 GCA_963582955.1 Planctomycetota bacterium | reverse complement strand
CCAGCAACGTGATAAGCCGCGACGATCAGGCTGGCCACGGTATTGCGTAACCAATGGTTGTTTATTCTGAGCGCCGAAACCGCCGATCGGCGCCGAGAGTCCGAATAAGGTTCAAGAACAATCACGCCTCGCGTGCGCTGGTCGGTCACGCGCGCGATGTTCCGCCAGGCATTGGTCGCATCGGAACCGTCTACACCGAGGGAGTTGCCGTGCGTCCGGGAGGACGTTGAGCGGAGGACCAGTTGATTGGCGGCCAGTGAGATGGCCTCGCCCACCGCTTCGGGCTCCATGCCTTCGGCGAGGGCGGCCGCGACGGCATCCGCTGCCTGCTCCAGAGTGGACTTGTTGATGGTCTGGTTCATCTTCAGGACCCAGGCATCGTCCGCCTTGCGGCGACCCAGCGCACGACCGACCAATCGGTGTTGATCCAAGAGTTTGGGCAGAACGATCTGGATCTTCGGCTCCGGCCACCCGCGTTTGATCCCGATGCTCGCACGATTCCTACAAGATTCTGAGTTAATCAACGGTTCCTGGAGTCCGCAGCAGTATGTGGCTTACGCGGGTCTGGATCCGAGTGTCACCGAGTCGGGGGACTCTGTCCGAGGTCGATCCCGATTGAGTAAACGCGGTTCTTCGGTTTTGCGGAATGCGTTGTTCGTCTCGGCGCAGGGGTTCTTCACCCAAGCAGTTCGTAGATCGGATCGGCGTGGTAGACGTGATGCGGGCGATCGACGTCGTCCTTCCAAACCGCCGTGTACGGAATGCCCAGCGCGTGGTAGAGTGTTGCCGCCATGTTCTCCGGCGTCTTCGGATTCGAGGCGGGGTAGCCGCCAATCTTGTCCGACGCGCCCACCACGGTTCCGCCACGGATACCGCCGCCAGCGAAGAACACGCTTTGCACCGCTCCCCAGTGACCTCGGCCGGGTGCCGGGAACGAATCGGCGCTGTGTTCCAATTTCGGCGTGCGGCCGAACTCTCCCGCCATGACGATCATGGTCGTGTCGAGCAGACCGATTGCCTGCAAGTCATCAAGGAGGGCACTGATGGCCCGATCCGTCGGTGGGAAGAGTCGCTCCTTGAAGCGGAAAAACGAGTTCCCGTGCGTGTCCCACGTCTCGTTGTTTCCCAGGTTGACCTGGATCAAAGGGACACCGGCTGCCGTGAGCCGGTACGCCATCAGCAGCGACCAGCCGAAACTGTTGGCTCCGTATCGCGCTTGAATCTTTGGGTCGGCGTTCGTCACGTCGAAGGCGTCGCGGACGCGCGGGTCGGCGAGCATCGAAATCGCATTCTGCCGATCCCGGTCATACGACTGGGCTTCGGCCGAGTCTTCCAGCCGGCGACGTTGATCGTCAATCGTCCCCAGAAGGCCGAGCCTGCGCTGTAGACGGTCGCGCGAGAGTCCCGCCGCCAATTGCAGATTCGGGGCTTGGTAAACCCGCTTGTCCAGGTGCTTCGGTGGCTTCTTCGTGACGTTGGGGAATGTGTATTCGGGATAGGCTCCTCGCCAGAACGGATCGCCGTAGGGCGAAGCCTCGATGAAGAACGGATCACGGTGCGCTCCCATCTGGCCGCCGTAGGCACCCGGAATGACACCACCGGACCAGTGGACCAGCCGCTCGGGCAGCACGATGGCTGGCGGAAGATTGTTTTTGGGAGCCGTCACGGCATCCCCCGCGACCGACATGATCGACGGCCAGTCGGTCGGGCGCGGCTTGCGGTCTCCGTTGTAACCGGCCGGAGTCGTCGACCGACCTGTCAACATGAAGAAGTGCCCGGTGGTGTGTGAGTTCGTCGGGTGAGTCAGCGACCGCACGACACCCCAATGACCGCTGCGCTTCGCGAGTTCTGGCAGGTGCTCGCAAATCTGCATCCCCGGCGTGGCGGTCGAGATCGGAGTGAATTCGCCACGGATTCCTTCCGCGGCGTTCGGCTTTAAATCGAAGCTCTCGTGCTGCGAGAGTCCGCCGGATAGAAAGATGTAAATGCAGGTCTTCGCGGTCCCTCCGCCTGGCGCAATCTGCTGTGAGTCCGCCGCCTGGAGTCCCCGCAGATGATTCGTCCCGAGACCCAGCATGCCCAGCGCACCGGCTTGAACGGCGGTTCGACGCGAAACGACCGAGTGCTGCCAGCAAGAGTGCGGTTTTCTGTCCATGGGATTCTCCGGCTCCCTTTTTCGTGGTGTGACTAGACTATCAAATCTGGTCCGTGCGGGCTACAGATCTGGGGTACTGTCCGAACATGTGGCTTCCTTCGGCGTG
Source organism: Planctomycetota bacterium (assembly GCA_963582955.1). Classification (GTDB taxonomy): domain Bacteria; phylum Planctomycetota; class Planctomycetia; order Planctomycetales; family Planctomycetaceae; genus CAUZVF01. The sequence continues at coordinate 1,673 of CAUZVF010000753.1, read as the reverse complement.
CCCTGTTTGTATTTCGTGCGCTTGGAGAAACGCTCATGATTCTGCTCCGCAACCGTGACCTGCCTCAGACGGCGACCACAATACGCACCAATGACTGCACGTGGCCGAAGCCATCTGCCCACCGTCGCTACTCAGTCGAACAAATGTGTTTTCTCCAATCAGAATCAGTTCGTGAGGATTAATCCGTAGTTCCAGAGCGCTTGCTCCTCGTGAGACTTCGGCTGTGTCGCATTGATCAGTGAAGCGCTTTCAATTCCAATCCGGCGGCGATGAGCGTTACAGTCCGGCATTGTTTCAGAATCTCTTCAGATTGACGGCAATACAAAACGACAATAACATATCAATGGACGTTGATCGTTTCGCGGCACGATGTTCTCTTTGTTTGAGGAGACTAGGCATGCTGACGCTACAAGGCACCGGCCGACAAATCGACTGTGAAGGAACATCGCGACGCGATTTTCTAAAGATTGGCACTCTGGGCATGACTGGGCTGACGCTGCCCACGCTGCTGAGAGCCCGAGCTGAAGCGGCTGCGAACGGGCAGAATGCGAAAGACACATCAGTCGTCTGGCTGTGGCTCGGTGGTGGTCCAACTCAGGTCGAAACCTTCGACCCAAAGATGCAAGCACCGAAAGAGTACCGCAGTGTTGTCGGTGCGGTCGACTCAGCGATTCCCGGCGTGCAGCTTGGCGGGAAGTTTCCGCAGATGGCGAAAATGGCCAAACGGATGGCATTCGTCCGGTCGTTCGCTCATGGCAATTCGAACCACGCCGGCGGGACACATTTATTGATGACGGGCGTGAATCATCCGCAGCCCGGCCAACCGCAGCTTCGTCCGTCCGTCGGGTCGGTGGCCGCAAGGATGCGCGGCACAAATCACGCACAAACCGGAATGCCGACCTACGTGCGGCTAAGTGGATTGTACGCCGACGGCCCCCACTGGTTCGGAACGGCCTATAGCCCCTTCAATACCGGTGGTCAGGCCCGCAAGAACATGAACCCGGTGGTCGACGTCAACCGGATCGGCGACCGCCGCTCGCTGCTAAAATCGCTGGATCGCGTCGATCAGGCGATCGATCGACGCGGTTTGATGGGTGGCCTTAACGCCTTTGAATCGCAGGCCTACGGCATGATTCTCGGCCGCTCGAAAGAGGCGTTCGATCTCAACCGCGAAGATCCTCGCACTCGCGATCGGTTTAAGTCCGTCGGTCACGGATTGGGCGAACAACTGTTGCTGGCTCGGCGGTTGTGCGAAGCAGGTGCCGGGTTTGTGACGATGAACTATGCCAACTCGTATCAGGGTTGGGACATGCACAGCAAGATCGAGCAACAGGTGAACAAGGCGTGCCCACCACTCGATCTCGCGGTGGCGACATTTCTCGACGACCTCGCCCAACGTGGAATGTCGGAGAAAGTGCTGCTGGTGATCACCGGCGAGTTTGGGCGCACACCGCGAATCAACGGCGGTGCCGGCCGCGATCACTGGGGTCCACTGTGCACGCTGGCCCTGGCGGGTGGCGGACTGAAAATGGGCCAGGCCGTCGGCGAATCGACCGCGAAGGCCGAAGTTCCCAAGACCACTCCGATCAGGCCGAAAGACTTGATGGCGACCGTATTCCACGTTTTGGGGATCGATCAGAACGTGCAATTGATCAACCCCGCCGGCCGGCCGA
>CAUZVF010000752.1:0-3939 GCA_963582955.1 Planctomycetota bacterium | reverse complement strand
ACCGGATTGGGGTTACTGGAAACCGTTTTGGATGTCTATATTTGCCCGAGTGACGGATCCAGCGCGGGCAGCAAGATGTCTGGTGGACGCATGAATAATGGCACCGGCCGGCATTTTCGCGGCGATGGCGGTTTGCCGCGCAGTTTTCGAGTCGGCAAGTCGAACTACCTCGGAGTGGTGGGCTATGGAGATATCGCCCGCGAGAAGAACGACGGAGTGCTATATATCAATAGCACGATCAGTTTCGCTGATATCCGTGACGGCGTGACAAGCACGTTCATGGTCGGTGAACGAGACATGTTCTGTGCCCAGGGAGCTTGGTGCGGGAATCGCAATCCCACCGGTGCGGGTCCACAAGGTGCCGATTACACGGGGGGCCGCGTGAGCCGCCCGCTGAATATGCCGGATAATAGAAATCACTTTTGCACCGAAGGATTCAGCAGCCGGCATTCGGGAGGCGGGCACTTCTTGTTCTGCGACGGCCACGTCAAATTCATTAGCGAGAATATTGAATTCAATAACCCCAGGGACGCCAGCTGGAACAATCCACGCGTCTTTGTTCCGCGATTCCGGAGTGACGCTCCTCAACTCGGACTGTATCAACGTCTGGGCATGCGAGACGACAAACAGCCAATCAGCCAATTCTGAATCGGTCATTCGAAGGCACGTTTCAAAATCCGTCAATGGGAGCGCATTCCGGCGGGGCTCGCCAGAAGGAGACGAGGGAGACACTCAAATGAAACGAGTTGTTGTATTGACTTTGCCGTTGATCATTGCCTGTTGCGGTATCGGATGTGGTAGTTCGAACGCTCCGGAACTGGGATCGGTCCACGGAGTTGTCACATTGGACGGCAAACCCCTTGAGGGAGCGACCGTCGAGTTTTATCCAACACGTGGCCGCCCATCGATTGCCACAACCGACGAGGACGGTGAATACAATTTGAAATACACGCTGGAAGAAATGGGAGCTACGCTTGGCCAACATACCGTCCGCATTTCAACGTTTGAAGAATACCTTGACGACAATGAAAACGATGCTCAGAAGCCGGAACGTGTCCCCACGAAATACAACGCCAAATCAGAATTGAAGCGAGAAGTGAAAGCGGGCGACAACCCGTTCAATTTTGAATTGACCTCCGACGGCGAGATCTTGCAACCGGGAGAACTCGAAAGAGCGATCGAGGCTGAAGAGGCTTACGGGAATCAAGGTAGTGGCGACGAGAATGGGTCGATCGATTAGTGGCCAACCATTCGCCACGAGTCAATGCGTGTGAAGATGCACTTGGTTATGCATCGTGTATAAGCGGAACTGTTTGCCATCGTGGACGAGGATGTTGCTGGACTTGTTTTCTTCCACCGGGAACAGTGGGTTGCCAGCGTATTTGGTCCAATGAAGCAAATCGGTTGACGTGGCGACGTTGCTGGTCCACAGCTTGGTGCCCCGCTTGGATCCGTGGTAGTAAGCGTAATAGCGGCCTTGGTATTTGACGATCTGATTGAACGCGACAAGGTCCTTGTCGTAACTGCCCGGCCCGGGACTCAATACGGGTTCATCTTGGATGTTGGTCCAGACTTTCATGTCTTTCGAAGTCGCCAGCCAGATTCCAAGGTCCCGCCGTTCGTAAAACAGATACCACGTTTCGTCTTCGTACCACGCAGCCGGAGTTCCATACGGGCCAGGTTCGATTGGCTTGCCATTTTTCAGACGAACATCCAAACGACCTTGCCGCTTCCACTGCACGCCATTGTTTGACGTCAGAAGATGCGCTTGGTCGTTTCGGCCTTCGGCGAACATGTAAAACGTGTCGCCTCGTTTGATGACCATCATGTCCTCGACCCAATGCTTGTCATAAATTGGGTTGCGCGGATAACGTTCCCACAACAATCCGTCGTCGCTGGTGGCATAGCCAAGTTTCATCGTCGCGGCCCGTGTGCCGTCGTATCCCGTGTACCACATGTGGTACTTGTCGCCGTCTTTCAGAATCCAACCACGCTCGCGGATTTTAACTTCCCAATGCCCCTCGCCGAGTGCTTCGAAGATTGGATTTGACCGATGGGTCTTGAACTTCACCAATTCCGCGGGAAAGAGTTGCTTGCCTTGTGCTATCACTGCATTTGTCGATGCAACCATCACGAACGACAGCAAAAATCGGCTAACTATGGCTCCAAGGTTGTGATGTTTCAGCCGTCCATCAACTGAGATCGTGACATCCTCGACAACAGCCGACCCTCCAGCTTGAAGCGTGAACGTATGGGGATTTGCAGCGTCGCAGACGTCGACACATCCCGTAAAACTCACAAGCGCTACGCCTGACTGTTTGTGTTTAATGCGATCAGACATCGATGCTTCCAATCCTCAGACAATGATCTGTGTGATGCTGCGAAATCGTCTGAACGACACAACAAAAAGGAACCTCTGAGATCACTATCTCAAAGGTTCCTAAAGTTCGCAACGAATTGCATGTAGTACGGCAATTATATTTCCAATTTCCCAACTGCTTTCAACAACGAACGCTTGACCGCCGTCCGGGCCAACTGAACTTTGTAGTCGTTGTTCGACAACGGAGTTGCATCAGCAACGGCGATGTCGGCGGCCATGTTGGCGGTTTCTTCGTTGATGGGTTTGCCGATGATGGCCGTGGCGGCTTGGTCGGCAATCCATGGAGTCGGAGCGACGTGGCCCATGACGATTCTTGCCGTTCGGACGACGTTGTCGTAGACTTCGACGCACGACGCAGCGGCGGCTAGCGGCCAGTCCAGGCCTTGTAGTTGCAGCACCTCATACGTGGCGCTGCGTTTTCTGCCGACGGTCGGGAGCCACAAATGAGTCAGCAGTTGCCCCGGTTTCAAGACTGTCACGCCGTGCGAGTCGGTCTTGGGTGAGATGAAGAAGTGTTCCAACGGGAGGAACTCTTCCTGATCGGATTCCGGGCCGACGATGCGGACTTTGGCGCCCCAGGCGATCATGCCCGGAGCGAACCGTGACGCGCTGACGAACTTGGCGGGGCCGCTGTTGCCGAAGACGGCGTGGTAGCGGTTGTCGCCTTCTTGCGGAAGCGACTCGCCGTTTTCCGTGCCCAGCAAGCCGTAGTGGTTGCGGAAGTACCAGCAGTTCGGCAGGTGGCACAGATCACCGCCGATCGTGCCCATTTGCTGAATCTGGATGGCTCGCGTTTCGTCGATCACGTCGAGGACCGCTCGGTATTCGGCCATCAACGGACTTTCGAGCGCGTCTTCCAGAGTCGTTAACGCTCCGATCAGAACACCGTCACCGTCGGGCTGAACTCCGTACATCGATTCGATGTTCTTGACATCGACCACGCGTTCGACGTTTAGCACTTCGGTTTTCAGCAGGCTGACCAGATCAGTTCCGCCAGCCAGAACCGCCGTATTGCCATCGTGATCTTGCAACAGATCGACGGCTTCAGCTTCAGTGTTTGGGTTGGCATATTCAAAAGCTCTCATGCTGCACCTCCTTTCAATGCCTCGAGGACCCGTTGCGGAGTCATCGGCAGCACGGGAACACGTACGCCGGTGGCGTTCGCAACCGCGTTGGCGATGCACGCTCCCGTCGAGATGACAGGCGGCTCGCCCAGACCGACGACGCCGCGATCGTACTCGCTGTCGGGCTGGTACATGTGCGCCACCAGTTCGCCAATGTCGCCGATGCGAGGCAACTTATAGTTTTCCAGATCGGCGTTGATGAACCTTCCGGTTTTGTTGTCCATGATTCGCTCTTCGCTGATCGCGTAGGCGATTCCCATGATCAAGGCACCGAGCACTTGGCTGCGGGCCGTCAACTCGTCAAGAATCAGGCCGCAGTCCTGGACGGCGACCAGCTTGTTGATCCGGATGACTCCCGTTTCCGTGTCGACCGAAACGTCGGCCATCTGCACTCCGCCGACCGTGACATCGGTCAGCCCGTCCTTCTCGGGACCT
>CAUZVF010000751.1:0-3941 GCA_963582955.1 Planctomycetota bacterium | reverse complement strand
TGAGTCAGCACAATGACGGCCAGATCCTGCTTCGGATCGACCCAGAAATGCGTGCTGGCATACCCGCCCCAACCGTATTCACCCGCCGGAACATACGGAGCGAACGGGATCTTCTCGGCGATGACCGAGAATCCGAAACCAAAACCAACACCCGGCCGCCGTACGACGATTTGAATGGGATACGCTTCTTTCGGAAGTTGGTTTGTTGTCATCATCTCGATGGTTTCGGGCTTCAAGAGCCGTTTGCCATTCAATTCGCCTTTGTTCAAAAGCATTTGCAAAAAGCGCATGTAATCGCGTGCTGTCGACATCAGCCCGCCGCCGCCCGACAAGAACGTTGCCGGACGCGCGAATCGGCTGGTTGCCGCGGCATCGATGACGTTCAAGCGGCCACCGGCATTACTAGTGTAGTTATTCGCGAATCGGTGCAACTTGTCTGCCGGGACGGCAAAGGCCGTGTCCTTCATGTCGAGGGACCGAAAAATCTCTGCGCTGAAAAACTGATCGAGAGATTGCTGCGAAACAATCTCGATCACGCGGCCCAATACGTCTGCCGACACGCTGTAATTGAAGGCGGCTCCCGGTTGGCTGACCAGAGGAATCTTGCTCAGTTTTTTGATGAGTTCCGTGAGCTTCGCTTCGGGGTCGAGAATTCCGCGTTCGAAATACATCTTGTCGACCGCAGAGTTTCCAAACAATCCATAAGTAAAACCGGACGTGTGCCGTAACAAGTCCCGAATCGTGATATCACGCTCCAAATCCTCGACAACCAGTTTGTCTCCATGTTGCTTGACGAACACCTTCAGGTCTTTGAATTCCGGAATAAACTTCGTGATCGAGTCGTCAAGCCGTACCTTCCCCCGCTCGACGAGCATCATGATGGCAACGCTTGTGATTGGTTTCGTCATCGAATAAAAGCGGCAAATCGTATCGCGTTCCATCGGCTTATTGGCTGCGATTTCCCGCAGTCCGACAGTCTCGAAGTACACGACTTTGCCGTGGCGGGCAACCATGATTATCACACCCGCGACTTTTCTGTCGTCCACAAACTTCTGCATCGCCGGCTTGATCTTCGCCAATTTTGCGGACGACAACCCAACATCTTCCGGCTTCGCCGTCGGCAATTCTTGTGCGACCGCAGCGGCTGCCCACAACAGCGCCGCGCAGAAAATTAGATGAAATTGGAGACGCACCATGTTTCTGTTCCCTTTTTCCTACTCGGATTTCCAATTGTGTGTCGATAATGTGCGGCGGTCCAGATAACAGCCTTCCGCCGCGAACCTTGGTCTTGAAGTTCTCCACCGATTGTCCTCTTGTTGATCCTGTATCGTTCGGTCGAATGACGCCGCGCGTCAAGTATTAGGAGATGTTTCCTAGCGACGGCGGGTTTCCTGAACGAGGAACAGGCAGACCTGGGCACCGACTGCAGATTGGTCCAGTCGCAATCGCCGGCTACAAGCAAGACGCGCAAGCGAGTGGAGTCCGCGGGCGTTCGGAAAGCAAGCGGCCAGACTCACTCAGCGGCCACATTTCCCTGCGTCTGTTGTCCGTCGATGTTGCGCCACATTTGACCGTTTGGGTTCGAATCCTGCAGCGCCGGTGGCAGTCTGTTCGGGCGGACGTTGTCGTAGCATTCCAACTGAGCAAACCGATGGATTGCCGTGGGTATGCCGACCGCCGTGAATGCGGGATGTCCCGTTGCCGGATACGGTCCGCCATGATTCATCGCGGCACTGACGGCAACGCCGGTTGGCATCTTGTCGTTCAGAAGCCGTCCGACTTTCGTGCGCAACGCCGGAGCAACGCGGTCGTAAACCGCATCGTCTTTTCCAGTCGTGTCGCTATAGATGCCACCGGTCAGATTACCCTCCATCAGTTCGGCAATTTCCGCCATTTGATCGACGTCGTTGGCGATGACAAACAGTGAACTATTGCCAAAGGCTTCGGTCTGCAACACATCGGGATTGGAAACGAATCTGTCGCCGTCGACTTTCAGAAGTGTGTTGTTGTAACAAAATCCGTTGCCGCCGCCGGGTTGGCCGCCGGTGACGACTGTGGCTCCCGCAGCCGTCAGCGCTTCGATGCCGCTGGCAAAACCGCGTTCGACACCCGATCCCAACAGTGTTCCGACGGGAGAATCGCTAAACCGTTTCGCGACGGCTTCGACGAAGGCGTCCGTTTTTTCTCCGGCTTGCAAAACGACGACGCCCGGACTCGTGCAGAATTGGCCGGTGCCCATCAGGCAGCTTGAGGCAAACTCGCCAGCCAGATCATCAAGCCGTTCCTCCAACGCTCCCGCGAGAACAAACACCGGATTGATGCTCGACAATTCCAAATAGATCGGCTTGCCGGCCTTGTCAGCGGCTTCCTTCAAAACCAATCCCGCGCTGCGAGAACCGGTGTAACCCGTGGCGCCCATCGCCGGATGAGAAACCAATTTGCAACCGTCTTCATGACTGGTTCGATAAATCAATTGGACAAACGCCGCCGGCATGTCGGTTTCCTGAGCGGCTTCGTGTGCCGCTTCGGCGAGAATTCGTGTTGTGTGCGGATGCGACGAATGTCCTTTGGCGATAACGGGATTTCCAGCGGCGATCGCAGCCGCGAAATCTCCGCCAGCAATGCTGTTGAAGGCGAACGGAAAATTGTTAGGTCCGAAAACGGCGACGGGGCCGATTGCCCCGAACATCGATCGGATATTCGCCGTACTATCGATCGTCGCGGCTGCCCACGACCCGTCATGCGCCGCGGTGGCGGCTTGGCGGAGTTGATTGGTTGTGCGCGGCAACTCCACATCCTTGAGCCGTGGCGATGTGGGCAGAGCCGTTTCTTGATTCGCCAATTCGACCAATTCATCAGTTCGGCCTTCGATTCGATCCGCGTAGACTTCCAGAAACCGAGCAAACCGTTCACCGGGCCAACCTCGCATTTGCCGCGACGCAGTGGCCGCGGCCTGAATGGCCGTGTCGACTTCTTCCCACGGACTGACGGGAAAGTCTCCATCGAGCGGTTTCTTGGTCGCCGGGTTGACCGCTTGAAACGTTGCCGCCCCTGCTGAATCTGCCCATGCGCCGTTAATCAGAACTTGTTGCTTGCTCATTGTTGTTAAGTCTCGATGTCAATTCTTTGTTGGTGTCTCATCTCAATTGATTCAGTTCGTTTAACGGTGAGCCGCGGGCGACTGTGTTTGATCGTACCATCCGGCTTTTGTAAACGCTGTCGCCTGCGGCTTGCCGTTAAACAACGGAGTGAATCTTCTCCGCATTACCGCCACTCAACGCGCTATCGTGGCGTGCATCTGAGTGATGATCAAGGGTGATCGGTTGAAGTGGATCAACCGTCGTGGCCGATCAGTTTGATAAACTCGTCTTCGGTCAGCACTTGGATTCCCAAATCCTGGGCCTTCGTCAGTTTGCTGCCTGCTTTTTCTCCGGCGATGACGAAATCGGTTTTCTTGGAAACACTACCGGCCGCTTTGCCGCCCATTTGATGAACAAGTTCCTTTGCCTCGTCACGGCTGAATCGGGTCAGCGTTCCGGTGACAACAACCGTTTTTCCATCCAAGGGTTTGTCACCTTCTTCCGATGCAACGTCGGCGACAGGCTCGCCGAAATTCAGTCCGAATGTGCGTAATTCTTCGACGGTGTTGCGACCGATTGCAGAACCGAAGAATGAAGAAACCGAGTGGGCGATGATTGGGCCAATTTCGTCGACTTCCCCCAGTGACTCTTCCGTTTGGCTCATGATTGTGTCGAGTTCGCCGAATGTGGATGCCAGGACCTTGGCATTGCTTGTTCCCACATGCCGAATGTTCAAACCAGTCAACAAACGCCACAGAGGCCGGGATTTTGATTGCTCGATTCCGTCAAGCAAATTGTCGAGCGATTTCTGTCCCATGCGTTCCAGAGCCAACAATTCTTCGGTGCGATCTTTCAATCGAT
>CAUZVF010000750.1:0-3942 GCA_963582955.1 Planctomycetota bacterium | reverse complement strand
GGCCGAACGGGCGGCCGGTGGCCGAAAACACCGACCATTTTGGCTCGGATTCCTTTCTGCGTTTCACCGCGGGCCAGACCGGCACCTACCAGGTGCACATTCACGACAGCACGTTTCGAGGACTCCAGCAGTTTATTTACCGGCTGACGATCACCTCGGGAACACACCTGGACCGAGTGTTCCCGCTCGGCGGTCGCGTCGGCAGCAAAGTCCGGTTTGAACTTTCCGGTCAGCACACTCCGTCCGAGCCGGTCGAAGTGCAGCTCCCGCAGGCGGGCTCCGGGGATCATCAGCAGTACTTCCCGCTGGGCGAGTCGCTTTCCAATCCGGTCATCATCAACCTGAGTGACCTGGACGAACACATCGAGCAGGAACCGAACGACGAAGTATCAACGGAGAATGCCATCTCGCTGCCGGCTGTCCTGAATGGACGAATTCAGAAGCCCAGCGATGTCGATACCTGGGCCGTCACCGCAAAGAAGGATCAGAAGTTCGAGTTCTACCTGGCCAGTGCACGCTATGGATCGCCGCTGGACGCAGTGCTCACGATCTCGGACGGCGAAGGCAAACAACTGGCTCAAGTCGCTTCGTCGGAAAGTAATCCTGTTGAGCCGAAAACGACTTTCGCAGTCCCGGCAGATGGAATCTACATCGTCCAGATGAAGGACTATCGACCCGAAGTCGGCGGAGCGGAGTTCGCGTACCGACTTCGAATTTCCAAGCCGCAATCGCCCGGTTTTCGACTGCGACTGCCGAGTGACTCCGTCACGGTCTTTCGCGCTGCCGAAGCGAAGTTCAAAGTGACCGTTCAACGCCTGGCAGGATTTGGTGGGGAAATCGCACTCTCGGTCAACGGCCTGCCCAAGGGCGTTACGGTCAGCGGAACGACGATCCCCGCGGGCAAAAAAGACACGACGCTGGTCTTTAAGGCCGAAGACAAAGCAAAGATCCGCCTCGGCCATTTGAAGATCGAAGGCACGGCTCAGATCGGCAAGGAACAGCAGACGCGAACCGCGACGCTGCCGGGACCTCGGGGTACTCCGGACCGCGACGACGTGCTACTGGCCGTTGCGATGCCGACACCGTTTAAGCTGGACGGAATCAACTTCCGCACGAGCTATGCCGCCCGTGGGACGGTCCATCGCCGCCGGTACGTGATCCGTCGTGGAGACTACAAAGGCCCCCTGACGCTCAGCCTGGCCGACCGGCAGATTCGCCACCTGCAGGGAGTCACCGGCCCGACGATTCAGGTCGCTCCGGACGTCAATGAAGTCCACTACCCGGTCAACGTCCCCACTTGGCTCGAAATGAACCGGACAAGCCGCTCGGTGGTAATGGCCGTGGGTGAAGTCGAGGATGAAGAGGGAGTCAGGCACAAAGTCAGCTTCAGCTCGCCAGCGGTCAACGACCAGATCATCATGCTCACGGCCCCATGCCCGCTCAGCGTGCGATCCAGCCGCCGTTCCATCCGCGCTGTCCCGGGCAAACGGCTCGACCTCAACGTCAAAGTTGGCCGGGGAGTCCTGGAGCGAGGTCCCGTCAAAGTTGAGCTGCTGTTGCCGAACCACATTCGCGGCGTCAGCGCAGAGCCGACGACCATCCCCGCCGACAAAGATACGGGAACGCTGACGCTCACCTTCAGCGATTCGCCGGGACCATTCAACGCGCCGGCCGTGATTCGGGCCACGACGATCAGCAACAACGATCCCGTGATTGCGGAAGTAAAGATCGAGATCGTCGACGCCGGCCGCCGCATCTCGCGCAAGTGAGTCTGCCGTTCAAATGCCTCGATTGATGAAACAATCGATCAAGGTCCCGGCATCAGCACGTCCGGACGCCAATTCGCCCCGTGCCTGTGATCGGCGCGTCCGCGGCCTTGAGCGACCAGAGCGACCTTCGCGAACCACCCGCCACTGACCATGAACAAGACACCCGCGCCGTCAGCGCTCTGCTTGGGCTTGAACACGTCAAACGTCAGCGCAAGCCCGAATGTGGCCGTAGACGACATCGACCAGAATCTGAATTCTGTTCTCGGCGGATTGCTGCCTTGGTTGCGGCTCGTCTGCGACGTACGGTTTAGAAGTCGGCTAGGCGGTTTGTGGCATCGCCAAAGGAGTCCAGTCTCACGCCCATGCGGTCCATGATCGACAGATACAAGCTGCACAGCCGGCGATTTCCGTCACCTTGATTCTGGTAGTCCAATACGCGTCCAGTCCGCACGGTCCCGCTCAGGCTGCCCACCGTGACAACCGGCACCTTGGTGCTGTCGTGTGCCTTGCCTGACCACATGTTGTTCACGAAATACAGCAAGGAATTGTCTAACACGGTACCGTCGCCCTCCGTCATCGATTGCAACTTCTGGGCAAGGTAAGCTAGTTGCTGGCAGTAGAACGCGGAAATCCGCTCGTAATCGATCTCGGTATCCTTGTGCGACGCGTAATGATGGGAAATTCGCACGTTTAGGAATGGATACACCAAGCTTGAGATATCGCGGCACATCAACAAGCTGGCGACTCGGGTTTTATCGGTCTGGAAGGCCATCGCCATAATGTCACACATCAACTTGATGTGCTCGCGAATATCTTCTGGCATGCCATTGTCCGGCCGGTCCATGGTAAACAAGGGCTGTTCCTTGTCGCGGGCACGTTCCTCGGCACGCCCCTTCAAAGCCCGCAGGCGTTCGACACGTTTCTCCACCTCCCGGACACTGCCCAGATATTCGTCGATCTTCAACCGGTCATCGTAGCTTACTTGGCGATTGAGAAAGTTTGCATGTTCCTTGACCCGGTCCAGGATGCTCTGGGTGCGACGGCTTCCCTGGTTGTCGAAGAGACTGTCGAACGCCAACGACGGATAGACCTCCATCGGTACCGGCGCCGTCACATTCCGCCATGAGATGTGCGAACTGTAGGCCATCGAGAAATTCGTTTCGTGGTAACCGGTTATCGGTTGTTCACATCCCAGCACGATGCTCGACTGCACCGTTTCTTTTTCGAAGTGCTTCGCCAGCATCTGGTCGATCGAGATGCCGCCCTTCAGCACCGCGCCCTTCTGTAGCGACACTCCCGACAGGATGTTGCCGGTTTGCCCAGGGTGGATACCGACCCCGGTGGCATTCTTGTTGAACAACCCGGAGATCACGTTAGTTTTTTCCTTCAACGGTTCCAGGGACTTCAGGCAGTTGCCGAACTGCATGTCCTTACCGGCACCCTTGGCATACCATTCGGACTGATGCACGCCGTTGCCCATGAACATGGCCGCAAACCGCTGGGGCGGTTTCGCTGCGGCTTCACGTCCCCAGACAGGCAGTGATTCCAACCAGGGCAGGGCCATCGCAACCCCGGTGCCCTTCAGGAAAAAACGACGACTTACTGCGGATTTTGAATTGGCCATGCTACGTGCCTTAACTCCAATCAACCTGTTATGTTCGGCTTCCTGTTATACCCAATCAGCGCTGTGACGGTAACTGGTACTGGCGATCGAGGATGTCTCAGTTCGACGTCTTGTCGACCGGCTCGCGCGGCCGTTTGTTGAGGAACTGTGAACTAGTCACGATCACCTCGGCGAGACTGCTGAAACGACCTTTTTTCTCAGCAATCGTTTGTTTCATCCGGCTGATGGTGGGCTCGTCGGACAACAACAGGCTGCGCCCCAATCCGTAGGCCAGCAGCTTGCGGCAGAGATTGTCATCGAACTGCTCCTGCCTGTGTTTCAATAAATATGCCTGCAACCCGGCCAGCCCCTTGCCGGCCGTGCCATCCGGAAACACCGTGCTGTCGTCCACCGGCTTGCTTCCAAGGTCCTGCGAACGCCGTTCACCGATGGGTCCGTACCCCTCGAAAACCAACCCGGCATAATCGAATTTGGCGTGACAGGTCGCACAGCTCTTGATCTCGCGATGCTTCTCAAGCACTTGCCGCAGCGTAAGATCCCCTAGGTCGG
>CAUZVF010000749.1:0-3945 GCA_963582955.1 Planctomycetota bacterium | reverse complement strand
GGAAACGGCGGAGGAAACGGGGTCGGGTCTGATTTCTATTTTTGCCGTTTCGAGACCGGACCGCGTTTTCGCCGCGTAACTCCTGAATACACTATCGTAAAGATCGAACCCGCGAAGCCATTTTCGGTTCTTGAGCGGAAATGGAAAGCCGAACCGGTTAGATTTGTCTTACTGTGCAAAGTTTCGGAGTCAGCCCAACGAACACGAAGACAATTCCATTGAAATGACCAAGATGTCAAAACTCGACAACAATCTCGCGTTTGATTCGATCCGCACACTTGGCAAAAAGTTACGGGCCGGCAAGTTCTCGTCCGTTGAACTCACGGAATTCTTTTTGGAACGGCTCGAAATTATTGGGCCAAAGTTCAACGCCGTCGTGACCGTCACTCGCGAGTTGGCGTTGCAGCAGGCGAAGCACGCCGACGCGGAATTGGCTGACGGCACGGATCGGGGACCTCTGCACGGCATCCCGTACGGTGCGAAAGACCTGCTGGCGACGAAGGGCATTCCCACGAGTTGGGGAGCCGCTCCGCTGAAGGATCAAATGTTCGACATTGATGCGACCGTCATCGTGAAACTCAGGCAAGCCGGAGCTGTCCTGGCGGCCAAACTGGCGATGGTGGAAATCGCTGGCGGGATGGGATACCGGCAAGCCAATGCAGCGTTCACGGGCCCCGGATTGAATCCTTGGGATTCGTCGCGCTGGTCGGGTGGCTCGTCGAGTGGTCCGGGATCGGCCGTTGGCGGCGGACTGGTGCCGTTTGCGATTGGTTCCGAGACGTGGGGCTCGATCATGACTCCCGCCGCTTTCTGCGGAGTCAACGGTTTGCGGCCGACTTATGGACGAGTCAGCCGGCACGGAGCGATGGCTCTGAGTTGGACGATGGACAAACTCGGCCCGATGTGCCGCACGGCCGAGGATTGCGGTTTGGTGCTGAACGCGATCGCCGGCCCGGATTCGGATGATGCGTCCACGTCTGATCGAGAATATCAATATCCGGAACAGCAGTCGCCAAAGCCGCCGTTCAAACTGGCAACGTTGAAAGGCGCCGCCGATCGTGTTCAGAAAGAAGTCCGCGAGAATTACGTAGCGTCGTTGAAAGTACTGCGAGAATTCGCCGAGTTTGAAGAAATCGAGCTGCCCAAGGGCCTTCCATACAACATGGCACCCGCGATTATCATCGATTGCGAAATGGCGGCGGCATTCGAGGGGATGGTTTCCAGCGGAGACATCTGGGAATTAACGGCCGACGAGGATCACTGGGGGCTGTATTCTCCATTGATGATTCCCGCGAAGGACTATATCAACGCGCTGCGTGTGCGAGTTCCTATTCAAAAGGCGATGGATGACGTCCTGTCAAAATACGATGCGATCGTGACGCCAACGCTGGCATACGTTGCTTATCCCAACGGAATTCCGTGGCGCGAGTATCGCAAAGGACTCGGCAATTCGGAAATCGGCGGCGCCGGCAATGTGGCGGGAATTCCGGCAATCTCGATCCCGAATGGATTCGGCGAATCGAATCTTCCAACCGGACTGCAACTCGTCGGCCGCGCGTTTGAAGAGAACCGGCTGATTGCGATTGCCAGTCTCTATCAGCAGAATACCGACTGGCACACCAAGCACCCGAATGTGTGAGAGACAGCCATGCAAATCAAAGGACGCCGGTACGAAAACTCGGAACCAGTCTGCGTGACCATCGAGGGCGATCGGATCGCGGCGATCGATCCCATTGTTCCTGATGGTGACGTAGACGACTGGCCTTTTATCGCTCCGGGTTTCTTCGACCTTCAGATCAACGGACATGGCGGAACGTGGTTCAGCAACGACAAGTTGACGGCGGATGACGTGTTGTCGACGCTGAAGCCTCATTTTCAATTCGGAATCACGCGGCTGTGCCCGACACTGGTCACGGCATCGTACGAATCGTTATCCACGGGATTCGCGGCAATCCGCGAGGCGTGCGAACGCGAGGAGTGGGCGGAACGGATGGTTCCCGGTTGCCATCTTGAGGGGCCGTACATTTCGAAAGAAGACGGACCGCGGGGTGCTCATCCGCTGGAGCATGTGCGTCCGGCTGATTGGGACGAGTTCAGCCGTCTCCAAGAAGTTTCCGGCGACCGCATCCGCTTGGTCACGCTGGCGGCCGAATCCGAGAACGCAGTCGAGTTCATTCGAAAGTCCGTCGCGGCGGGTGTGACGGTCGCAATCGGGCACACGGCCGCGACACCCGAACAAATCACCGCCGCCGTCGACGCGGGGGCTCGATTGAGCACTCATTTGGGCAACGGAGCCCACGGCATGATCCGCCGGCATCCGAATTACATCTGGGAACAACTGGGCGAGCCGCGTCTTATGGCCAGCATCATCACTGATGGACATCATCTGCCTCCCAGCGTGATTCGGTCAATCGTCGGCACGAAGTCGGTGGGCAATACGATCATCACTTGTGATGCGTCCGGATTGGCGGGATGTCCACCCGGAGTCTATCGGGAAGACACGATGGCAGTCGAAATCCTCGAGGACGGCCGCATCGTCATCGCCGGCCAAACGCAACTCTTGGCAGGTTCAGGCCTCGAAACCGACACATGCGTCGCAAACGCGATCACGCACGCCGGCGTTTCGCTTCAAGAAGCCATCGACATGGCCGGTATGAATCCCGCTCGTCTGTTGGGCTGCGAGGAGATTCGTCTCGCACGAGGCAAACGTGCCGATCTGATCGTCTTCAATTATGCGGGCACTGGAGCTAAACTGGAGTTCGTGGCGACCATTGCCTGCGGTGAATTGCGGTTTGGTTCGTTGTCGCATCTCTAGCCGTCAAGACACCGTGGTTTTGACGATTCTTCGGTCTTTCGGGAAAACACGCGACTTTCTTCGAGGATTCGCGGGATTTGGCGTGTTGAATTGCACATCTTTCTTGCCACTTGATTGCCAAATCGAACATACTAGGATCTGGGGTCAACGCGCGCCGGATTATTTTGGATTATTGGAAGCGTCCCCATTCGGTGTGGTTGTGGCAATGCTGCATCCGCAATAATTCGTTTACGGATATTGAATGTCACTTCAAGGTATCGAAACTCTCTCGCAACAGCTTCTCCGATTGCGATTGATCGAATTGCCGCAGATGGACGAGGCGCTGTCGCAGTTGGAAGACCAACGCGATGCCTTCGAACTGCTGCAAGCTCTTTCCCGAAATAATTTGCTGACACCTTATCAACTCGGAAAACTCGAAAAGGGTGAGACCGATGGTTTGGTACTGGGTCCGTACAAGCTGTTGTACCAAAATGCGTCAGGCAGTTTCGCTCGCGTATTTCGAGCGGCTTCGATCGAAACCGGTGAGATGATGGGCTTGAAGGTCTTGCGCCAGCGTTGGGCGAAAGACCCGCAAACGGTCGCGCTATTCCATCGCGAAGCGGAATTGTGCAAGCCCCTTCGCCACGAAAACATTGTTCCGATCTATGATGCGGCGACGGAAGGCGAATTTCAGTATTTCACGATGGAATTTGTTGAAGGTGGAAATCTGCGGGAATTCCTGCGTATTCGTAAGCAGCTCGCGCCGCTTGAAGCATGCCGTTGTACGCTCGACATGGCGAAAGGTCTGAACTACGCATTGCAACGAGGTATTACTCACCGCGATCTCAAGATGACGAATGTGTTGATGAGCATTCAAGGCGTCGCCAAGCTTGTTGACTTCGGACTGGCGGGAGCAGCAGAAGGGGCTGCGAGGGGCGAGGTGATTCCGGTCGGTGAAAGTGCTCATCGTGCGTTGGAATATGCGGCGATCGAAAAGGGCACTGGCGTCCCACGAGACGATCCGCGAACGGATCTATTTTTCCTCGGAGCGATTTTTTACGAAATGCTCGCGGGAGTTCCGCCGTACCCGCCGACCCGCAGCCGCGAAGATCGGGCGCGTCTGAGCCGTTATACGACGATCAGACAGTTAC
>CAUZVF010000748.1:0-3953 GCA_963582955.1 Planctomycetota bacterium | reverse complement strand
CGAACTTAGCCAGCGTTTAGACGAGCGATTCGGGTTTGAAGGAGTCATCGGCAGCAGCCCGGCAATGCAGGCGGTTATTGACCAATTGAAGGCCATTGCGCCGACACCCAGTACGGTTTTGATTCACGGAGATAATGGAACGGGCAAGGAATTGGTAGCCAGAGCCCTGCACCAAAATTCCGACCGCAAGAGTAAGCCATTCGTTCCGCTGAATATCTCGGCTCTTCCCGAGAGTATTCTGGAAGACGAACTCTTCGGCCACGAAGCCGGAGCCTACACGGGTGCCGATCGCAAGCGAATCGGCAAATTCGAATACGCGACTGGCGGCACGTTGTTCCTGGATGAGGTCGGCGAAATGCCGGTGGACACGCAGATCAAGCTGTTGCGTGTTTTGGAAGACCGCAAGATTTCGCGCATCGGAGCCAACGAAGAGATTGACGTGAACGTCCGCCTGGTTTCGGCCACGAATGCCGATCTCGAGCAGGCAGTCAAAGACGGAAAGTTTCGCGAAGATCTGTTTTATCGATTGCAGGTTGTCAGCATTTACTTGCCGCCGTTGCGCGAGCGTCGCGTCGACATTCCATTGCTGGTCGACCATTTCCGCACTCACTTGTCCGAAACGCATGGCCGCGACGTTCCGAACGTCTCACGCGCCGCGCGGCAGGCACTGATGGCTCATGACTGGCCAGGCAACATTCGACAGTTAAGAAACACAATCGAACGAATGATGGTCCTTGACAGCGACGGAATTCTGGACGTCGACGACCTGCCCCCCGACATCGTGCCGCCCGGCACCGAAATCGACGACGCCAACATCAATGTGTTCGGCGCTGACGCGTTAGTCGGAAAACCACTGAAGGACGTCGAAAAGTACTACATCATTCAGGCACTCGAATTAACCGAAGGAAACCGCGAAGAGGCCGCCACAATTCTCGGCATTGGCGAACGCACGCTGTATCGCAAGATTAAGGAATACGATCTGAATTAAAGCTGATTAGTTCATTGGAAACAGCGTCACGCCAATCATCGTTACGGCTAAACCGACGACTCCCATTAACGACGTCATCGGCGTGACGTATTTCAGCCCTTCACCCTCGGTCATGCCGCTCATTTTCGTGATGACCCAGAAGCCGCTGTCGTTCATCCAGCCGATCGGTTTCGAGCCGCAGCCGATTGCCAACGCCAGATAAACGGGATGGAAGGGAAGGTCGCCGGCGATTCCTGATAGCACTCCAACGGCCGTGATCATGGCGACAGTCGCCGATCCCTGTGCTGTTCGAATGGCGGCGGTGATCAGAAACGCCAGACCAATGATGACGACCGGCGACGCATCGGGCAGATCACTGATCAGACTGGAAACGCCCGTTTGTTGCAGCACGCCGCCGAATGCGCCGCCGGCCGCCGTGATCAGGATGATGACTCCGCCGCTTGCCAATGCCGACTGAGTCGACTCGGCGAGTTCTTTCAGCTTGGTTTTCTTTTGCCAGACCAGCGTGGCCATTGCGATCACGGCCGAAATGATCAACGCGATGTTCTTGTCGCCCAGAGTTGCCGACACACGCAACAGTCCCTTGGGTAGCGAATCAGCGAACTCTTCCAGAATCGTATGACCGCCGATTAGAACGACGGGCAAAATGATGGGCAACAGAGCCAGCCAGGTTGGCGGTAGCTCGCTCTCGTCACGCTGCGCGACGGCCTCAAGGTCTTCCAGTGAAAGATCGGGTGACTCGCGCAACGGCAAGTCCCAAATTCGATTAACGAAACTTGCGTAGAAATACCCGAAGCCCGCTGTAAAGAAGCCAACGATCAAACCGCCCAGAATCATTCCACCGATGCTGACTCCGAGTTGTTCGGCGACGAACAACGGCCCCGGTGTCGGTGGTACCAGTGAGTGCGCCATCGTCGTGCCAGCGACAATCGTCAAGACGTACAACAGGTAATTGCGGCCTGTGCGTGTGCGCATGGCCTTTCCCAACGGAATCATCAGATAAAACACCGTGTCGAAAAACACCGGGATACCCAGCAGGAATCCGCTGAAGAGAAACGACAGTGGTGCGCCTTTCTCACCGAGTACTTTCAACGTCGAACGCACAATCCGGTCGGCCGAACCGCTGTCGAGCAGACACTTGCCGATAATGGCCGCCATTGCGATCAGGATTCCGATTTTCGTACATGTGTTGCCGAAGCCCTCAGCGACCCGCGCCGCGACGGTTTTCTTTGTCGCCAGGTCGCTCGCGGCCTTTCGCGCCGCCGGGCTGATTGCCAGATCACCGATTTCGATTGAATGGTCACTGCCTTTTCGAACTACGGTTGCCAACGCCAACTTTTCAGTCTTGTCGTTTTTCGCGTTTAGCGGTTTGGCTTTGGTAATCGCGTGAATCCGAATGAGCGGCAGATCGTCGCTCTTTTCAAGCGATGCCGGCAGCACGACGCATGTTGAATCAACTTGAGCCGACTGTTTGGCTCCGATTTTTAGCACGATGTCGTCCGGGTTTGGATTCTGGCCGAATGATTCGAATGCACCGCGGTCAACAACGCGAAATCCATCCCGCTGCAGCGAGTATTGTTCGATGGATGCAGCCGGAGTTAGTGCACTGACGACGATGGCCCCCAGCACCAAAGCTAGAAAAGCGTGAAGTCGAAGCACCAAAACTCCACCAACAACGACGACGATACCTGTCAGTAGAATGGCGATTGTAACTGTCATACTTTATCTCAAGGCTGTCATTGATACGGGCGGAAGAACAAACCCGACCATCGTAACAGAACTCTCCGGAATATCGATGTTCCGCGATTGGTCCGCAGATTTTGACATTTTGAACACCCGACCCCTTCACGCTGTAGCAGTCCATTCCTATTTCCCAAAACGATGGTTGTAGAAAATGCGGCTGGCTTTACGTTTCTAATTCTGACAGAATTTGCCGAAACTTCGGCGCGGGCATCGGGGTTAAATTTAGGCTTTGTCGGAAAAGGGGTCTGACCCTTTCCAACCAAGCCGAATTCAGTCGTCTTTTCGTATTCAAAAGAGGGTCAGACCCCTTTTCCGACAAAGCCACAGTAACGAAGACAAAAACAAACGTTAGCGGTTTCAAATGGAAACGAGGATTCATGATGCGTTTTTTCTACATCACGTCAATCAATAGCAACTTAGTGATGACTTTGGCCGTGGCATTTGTCGCCGGCGCGCTATTTGTCAATTCCACAAATGCCGCCAAGCCGGTCGATGCCAAGTCGGTGGCGAAACAGGTCGACCGATTGATTGAAAAAGAAGTTCGCGACAGCAAAGCCCGGGTTGCTCCGCGGACGAGTGACGAGGATTTCTTACGGCGCATTACGTTTGATCTCGCCGGGACGACGCCGTCGCCGCGCGAAGTCACGTTGTTTGGCCTGAGTCCCAGTTCAAACAAGAGATCCAAACAAATCGAGAAGCTGTTGGCATCCGACGAATACGCCACGAATTGGGCACGCTACTGGCGAGACGTCATCTTCACGCGAGCCACCAACATGCGTGTCTTGCAAGTGCAACGTCCCTTCGAGGAATGGATGACCGAACACCTGAAAAGCAACTCCGGCTGGGACGAAATTGCCACTGAAATCGTCACGGCCACGGGAGATATCCGTGACAGCGGAGAAACGGCTTTGATTTTTGCTCAGGAAGGACAGGCCTCTGAAATCGCCGCCGAGACTTCACGAATCTTCCTCGGCATTCAGTTGCAATGTGCGAATTGCCACGACCATCCGTGGGATTCCTGGAAACGCGATCAATTCCATGAACTGACGGCATTCTTCCCACGCATCGGTTTGCGTCCGATTCGCGAAGAAATGCGCACCGTTTCCTACGAGGTTGTTTCGGTGGATCAACAACGCCGCCGCCGAGGCGGTCAGTTGCTCGAAAATGCCGAGCGTTTGATCCGACTTCTCGACCGAAATCGTGACGGAAAAGTCACGAAAGC
>CAUZVF010000747.1:0-3954 GCA_963582955.1 Planctomycetota bacterium | reverse complement strand
AACGTCGATCGAGACAAAGTGATTTGTTTCGCGCTGTACACGGTGCAGAACAACATCCTGAAACTCAGTGCTCAGCTCTATCCATTGAAAATGGGTGAGGACCGAAAAGTCCAACTTCAAATTCAAAGAGACGGAGAATGGAAGACCATCGCAACACGTCGCGTCGACGAAGTCGGCTGGATGGCGACATTCCGAGTCGAGGACTGGGACCACAGCCGCGACTGGCAGTACCGGGTGACTCATTCTGGCGGAGCCAAATATGCGGGCCGAATTCGTAAGGATCCGTCGGATAAGGATGAAATCGTCGTCGCGGCGTTCACCGGGAATTCCAACAAGGACCGCCGGCCGAGGACCGATATCGTCAAAAACTTGAAGGCTCAAGACCCCGACTTACTGTTCTTTTCCGGAGATCAAAGTTACGACCATCGCCGTCACACGGCGGCTTGGCTGTTGTTTGGACGCCAGTTCGGAGAACTCATCAAAGACCGGCCGACGATCACAATCCCTGACGATCACGACGTCGGCCAGGGCAACCTGTGGGGAGAAGGCGGCAAGGTCTCGCGTCTGCCCGGCGGTGCCGATGGCGGATACATCCTGAAGGCCGGCTACGTCAACATGGTTCAACGCGCCCAGTGCAGCCATCTGCCCGATCCGTACGATCCGACTCCGATCAAACAGGGCATCACCGTTTATTACACGTCGCTAAGAGTTGGCGGAATCGATTTCGCGATTGTCGAGGACCGCAAATGGAAAACCGGTCCGGCGGGGTTGATTCCGAAACAAGGCCCGCGTCCCGATCATGTGAACAATCCCAATTTCGATCGGGCTTCGGTCGATGTTCCCGAAGCCACGCTGCTTGGCGAACGGCAGTTGAAGTTTCTGCGCGAGTGGGGACAAGATTGGACCGGCGTCGAAATGAAGTCGATCCTCTCACAAACAGTCTTTGCCGGCGGAGCCCACATTCACGGCAAGCACAACGCTCGTCTGGTCGCCGATTTAGACTCGAACGGATGGCCGCAATCGGGCCGCGCGCGGGCCTTGTATGAAATGCGGCGCTGCTTCGGATTCCACATTGCCGGAGACCAACATCTGGCGACCGTGATCCATCATGGGACGACATCGTGGGAAGATTCGGGTTACTCGTTCTGCGTGCCGTCGATCGTTAATTATTACGGACGTTGGTGGTGGCCGCTTGAAAAGACGTTGAAGCCCATCCCCGGGAGCCCGCTGCCGTTCACGGGCCGATTTTACGATGGCCTGGGCAACAAACTGACAATGCACGCCTACGCGAATCCAACGACGAAGAATCACAACGCCGCGGGATACGGTTTGATTCGATTCAATAAGCCGACTCGCAAGATCACAATGGAATGTTGGCCGCGCCACGTGGATGTCACGAAATGGGAAACCAAACAGCATCCCGGTTGGCCGATCACGATTTCTCAACAGGACAATTACGACCGCGAGCCGATGGCATGGCTGCCAACTCTGGAAGTCAGCGGTCAGAAGAATCCCGTCGTTCAGGTCATCGACGAGTATCTCGGCGAGATCATCTACACGATCCGCATCAACGGCTCGAAATGGCGGCCACGCGTGTTTCGCGAAGGCGTCTACACGATTCGCGTGGGCGAAGGCGACGTGGTGAAAGTCATCAAAAACGTGGAATCGATGGCTGCCGATGAAGCGAAGACGATCAAAGTGGAACTGTAATCCTCTCGTTCCCAAGCACTGCTTGGAAACGTACGTTTTCGAAGCTGTGCTTCGGCTGAAGGAGAGAAGATCATCGCGTGCCGGCATTCGCGCAAAGGAGAGCTTTGCTGAGGTGCGTTCCCAAGAGCTTGGGAACGAGTCAACCTGGAGAATCCATCGGGCGGGCATTCATTGCCGCAACTCTTCTCGCAATCGGTGCAGCTCTTGCAGCGCGGCTAACGGTGTCATTTGGTCGACGTCCAGTTCGCGGATTTCGTCGAGGAGCGGATGCGGCTCGGGCGCGAAGAGCGATAGCTGGAATTCGTCGGACTGCCGCGTTCGGCGTTGCGGGACGTTGGGGCGGCCTTCTTCGTCGTGATGTTGGGATTCCAGTGTGCCCAGGATGATGCGGGCCCGGTCGATGACGTCGGGCGGAACTCCGGCCAATCGGGCCACGTGGATGCCGTAGCTCTTGTCGGCCGAGCCTTCGACGATTCGGTGCAGGAAAATGACGTCGTCGTCGTTTTCCTGGACGGCGACGTTCCAATTGGTCGCGTCCTTCAGCGTAGCCGTCAGATCGGTCAGCTCGTGATAATGCGTGGCGAACATCGTGCGGCAGGCGGTCGTGTCGTGCAAGTATTCCGTCACCGACCATGCCAGTGAGATGCCGTCGTACGTACTTGTTCCGCGGCCGATTTCGTCCAGAATCACCAGACTGCGGCCGGTCGCCGAATTCAGGATGCGGGCCGTTTCGGTCATCTCGACCATGAAGGTACTCTGCCCCTTGCCCAATTCGTCGCTGGCTCCCACCCGGGCAAAGATGCGGTCGGCGATTCCGATGCGGGCTTCGCTGGCCGGGACGAACGAACCCATCTGCGCCAGAATCGTCAGCAAAGCCGCTTGCCGGATGTAGGTGCTTTTGCCAGCCATGTTGGGTCCCGTGATGATCTGGACGCGACCGAACGGCGATCCGATGCGGACATCGTTCGGCACGAACTCGCCCGTCGGCTGCAACCGGTCGAGCACCGGATGCCGGCCTTCTCGGATATCCAGAACGGGATCGTCGGTGATTTCGGGACGGCAATAACCGTTGTTCGTCGCCAACGTTGCCAAAGCGGCCAACACATCGGTTTCGGCCAGAACTTCAGCCGTTGTTTTCAGCCGGACGGTCTCGGCGGCGACGCGGTCACGCAAGTCGTTGAACAATTGCTGTTCCAACTCGACGGCTTGTTCCTCGGCCCGCAGGACCTTGTCTTCGTGCTCCTTCAACTCGGGAGTGATAAAACGTTCCTGATTCTTCAACGTCTGCTTGCGGATGTATTCCTCAGGAACTTTGTCTTTGTTCGCGGCGGTGACTTCCAGGTAATAGCCGAAGACTTTGTTGAATCCGACCTTCAGATTGTGGATACCGGTTCTTTCGGCTTCCTGGGCTTGGTATGCGGCAATCCATTCCTTGCCGCCCCGAGCCAGATCGCGGTATTCGTCAAGTTGTGAGTGAATTCCGGATCGGATCATTCCCCCATCGCTCGTCAACAGCGGCGGCTCGTCAACGAGCGACGATTCGACGTCGGCGCGAACCTCGGCGCAAAGATCGAGGTTTTCTTCCAAGAGCTGCAGCAAGACTGATCGCCGGCCACTGAGCTTCGCCTTCAGCTTGGGCAACAACGCCAGCGTCCGGGCCAAACAGCCAAGGTCTCGCGGACTCGAACGGCCGGTCGCGATTCGGGCGGTCAGGCGCTGCAAGTCGTACATCCGTTCCAATTGCTCGCGCAACTCGCGGCACAGCAGAGTGTTGACCGTCAGTTCTTCAACGGCGTCCAACCGCCGATCGATGGCCTTGGTATCTGTCAGCGGATTCGACAGCCAATCGGCCAGCAAGCGTGCTCCCATCGACGAGACGGTTTCGTCGATGACCGACAACAGGCTGCCGTCGCGTTGACCGCTGCGCAGTGTTTGTGTCAGCTCGAGACTCGCACGTGTCGCCTCGTCGATAATCAGGTTGGCTCCCCGGCGATACGGTTCCAACCGGACGATATGCGACAGGTCGCTCTTTTGAGTTTCCTGGACGTATTCGAGCAGCGCGCCGGCGGCGGTCGTGCCGGGCGAATCGGCTTCCAGATCGAATCCTTCCAGCGTCTTCGTCCGAAAATGTTTTAGCAGCGTTTCCCGGCATTGATTCGCGGAGAAACACCACGCGGGCCGCTCGGTCACCAACATGCCGTTTTGTGTGAGTCCGAGCTGCCCATCTTCGGCGACCGAGTTTCG
>CAUZVF010000746.1:0-3954 GCA_963582955.1 Planctomycetota bacterium | reverse complement strand
CGAGAAACCCGGTCGCGAGAAAAAACGTCGCTGTCGCATTGTGTCGTTTCAGTATCGGGTAGGCGAGTTCGTAATTGTCTCGATATCCGTCATCGAACGTGATCATCACGAAACGCTCGTTCCGGCCCTGCGACATCACTTGCCGCCGATAGACGTGAGGTAGATCGTCGATTCCGATGAGATCAAAGTTCTGCTTGAGAAACTTGACTTGTTGCTCGAACGCATTTTCGCTGGCGCTCCACAAGTCCCAGTCAAACAGCGAACCGTCCGCAGTTCCGATGCGGTGATAATTCAGTACCAGCAGACCCGTCCATGGATTCGAAAGACGTAACAGGCGGTTGCCGCCCGTGACTTCCAACGCATCCATTAGCAATTGCCGCTTACCGGGTAATCTCCACATCGCTTCGCCCTTCTGATTGCAAACCATGATGCTGTTTATGTGATCGGCATTCCGCTCGTGTGGAATTGTGCGGACGTTGGAGATCGGGCAACGGCAAGTTCGATCGGTTGCCTGAAATCTCAGAGCGTACCGGTTGTATCAATCGAAGTGGGTGGATCCGACTATCGATACAGATTCCGGCGCAGCGTGTCGAGTG
The DNA here is from genome assembly GCA_963582955.1 of Planctomycetota bacterium. Taxonomy (GTDB): domain Bacteria; phylum Planctomycetota; class Planctomycetia; order Planctomycetales; family Planctomycetaceae; genus CAUZVF01. Next base: position 3,358 of record CAUZVF010000746.1, on the reverse strand, counting down.
GATAAAATGTGTCTCGCCACACGATGCCGCCACGGCTGAGCGTCTTGAGTGTTGACCTCCAGAACGCGAACAGCATCATCACTGCGGCAAACGGCAACGCGGGAATGATGCGCCAGCCACCGCCGAAAAGACATCCAATCGCACTGTAAAGTAAGTGGGCCAGCACAACTGTGGCGAGATACCCGTAGCCGAGCCGACCTTCCAGACAGAAGACGCCGGCATACGGAACGAAGAACACAACCGAACATGCAACAGTCGCGATCGCCATCTTCAGCACCGAGTAGTCCAACGCGGCAAACGCGTTTTTTTCCAGTCCGCAAATCACGCCCCATGTGGACGATTGCCACCGAATTTTCAACAGGCCGCCGGAATGCAAAACATCTGAGCGGAATCCGTTGCCCTTGATCAGTTTCCCCAGCTTGACGTCGTCGAGCACATCCATCCGAATCGGTTCGTGGCCGCCAAGTTTTTCGTAGACCGATTGTCGCACGAGGTTGAATGCTCCTACTCCAACATAGGCCCGGCGCAAGGGAGAACGTACTAACCAAGTTTGCGTTCCTACCGCGAAGATTAGTCCAAAAAAACTGACCAACGCGTCTTCGAAATAACCGCCCGAAATCATGCTGGGCAACAGACACAAATGATCCAACTTGGCCAGTTCCGCGTGAGCGATCGCCGCCGGAATTGCATCAGGCTCGAACAAGACATCTCCGTCGGTGAACAGCAGAAAGTCTCCGTTAGCCGACTTTGCAGCAACTGACATCGCGTGGTTTTTGCCGAGCCACCCTTCGGGAAGTTCGGTCAAATGAATGACCTGAAGCCGCGAGTCCTTTTCGGCGATTACATCCATCACGTCACCGGTGTCGTCTTGCGATCGATCGTTGACTGCAATGACACACAGAGATTCAAATGATGATTCCAGCAACGATCGTAGGCACTCGGCGATCTTCTGTCCCTCGTCGCGTGCGGGCACAATCACCGTGACGCGAACTCCCGTATGATTGTGTGTTCGTTTCAGCCGTCGCACGCCGAGGTCGGCAACTGCGAGTCCGATTCCGAACAGCCACGTCAGAAACAAGAACCAACCACACATTTCCAGCAAAAAGTCGATAATGGCCTCGCAATTTTCACAGAGATTGTTTCTTGTCTGGCCCGCGAATCACGCCAATGGACGCGAATCGATCAGGATTCCCTCATAATTCGAGTCCATTCGCGCTATTCGCGGGCACAATAATTCGCTGCGTCTAAAACGAAATATAACAGCGTCAATTGGGACTCGCCACGACGGTGGTTTGATCTCTTGTTTGATAGTCCTCAATAATGGGACGGCATTGCACCCGACTTAATTTTTCCTCGTGAGCCATGAAATGAGAATCCGAACGAAGTTCACCACCGTTGCCGCGGGATTAGCCACGTATCTGACCGGATTGTTAGCCGCATCCCTTCAAGCGTGCCCTCCAGAAACAGTACAGATTCGGATTTTGCTGCCGGAAGCCGTCAAAGCGGGAACGCCTTTGGTCTTCGCTGCGAAACCGCTGACGACTGATGTTCGCGTACAGGCCGTGGAATTCCGGCATGAGTCGTTCGGAAGCACTCCGATTATTGCTCAGCGAGATTTCGTTTCTGGAAAGTTCTGGTTTGTTGCGCGGGTCGCTAAGCCGGTGAAGACGACTAAAGTGACCGCTCGGGCCGTGAAACCAACTTTGTTGGTTCGAATCACCGAGAAGGATGGCGAATTGCAGTTTGTCGATCGTGGCCGAATTATCATGCATTACCAACGTGATGCGCGTTCGAAGGACGGTGAACACACCCGAGCCAACTATGTCCATCCGTTATTCGGACTTGACGGAGAAACGCTGACGCAAGACTTCCCGGCCGATCATCGGCATCACCGCGGAGTGTTTTGGGCATGGCATCAATTGTTGGTCGGAGACCGGCGGGCGGGCGACCCGTGGATGGCGAAGGACTTCTTGACCGTCGTGCAAAGCGCCGAAGTGTTGGACGAAGGCCCGGTATTCGCTACGTTGCGAATCAAGGCCGATTGGACGTCTCCAGACATCACGGACGACGCGGGAAAGACCATCCCGATCATTGAAGAGACAACAATCATCCGAGTATTTCGTGCGACGGATCAAAACCAGTCGATTGATTTCCGCATCGAATTGAAACCCGTGTTGCCCGACGTAAAGATCGGCGGGGCCGAGAACGTCAAGGAATATTCCGGCTTCACCGTTCGCGTCAAACCGCCGCAGCCAATGAAAATCTCAACCGCAACCGAGAGACTGTCAGCCGACGGCCGTGGAATTCGAACGTCGTGGTCTGACGTCAGCGGCTTGTTTGGCGACAACAACAAGACTTCCGGCATCGCAATCTTGTCACATGTTTCGCTACCGGAATTTCCGCCGCGGTGGTTGTTGCGGCATTATGGAATGCAAAACGTCATTTATCCGGGTCGACACCCGATCGCCCTCGACCCGAAGCGGCCACTGGTTTTGCGGCATCGGTTGCTGATCCATCGCGGCGATGCCAATGCGGCTCACGTCGCGGCTCAGCAAACGAATTATGAGAAGATGCCATAACGCAGAAACTCGACGCGATAGCGAGGGGACCGGTCCTTTCATTGGGGTCCGTCGAGCTTCCGTTAGCGATGCCTTCCAAACAATCTGCGGCCTTTATAGAGTAGTTCCGTCCGGCTGGGCCGGACTTCGACCGCGGCAACGGCATTGTTTGCAATCGCTCTTTTTCGTCCCGTTCACGGCACGCTGGAACGATGATTGTTAGTTGGAATTGGCTGAACGAATACGTCACTCTCGACATGTCGCTCGATGAATTGACGCACCGGTTGACGATGTCGGGCTTGAATCTGGAGGGTACTGAAGACGTCGGCGGCGACACGGCCATCGACTTGGAAGTCACCAGCAACCGGCCTGACTGCCTGGGACACATTGGCGTCGCCCGCGAAATCTCGGTTCTCTATGGCCAGGGATTGACGATTCCTGAGCCCCAGCCCACGACAATTGGTGAAAAAACCGGTTCGGCGACGTCCGTCGAAATCGAATGCGAAGATTCGTGCCCGCGTTACATCGCTCGCGTGATTCGTGGTGTCAAGATCGGCCCGAGCCCGGCGTGGTTGCGGAAGCGGTTGGCCACGTTGGGAATTGTCGCAATCAATAACGTCGTCGATATTACCAACTATGCCTTGATGGAAAGTTCGCAGCCACTACATGCGTTCGATTTCGACAAGTTGAATGGCCGGAAGATTATTGTCCGTCGCGGACGCGCCGGCGAGAAGATCGCCGCGATCGATCAGCGCGACTACGAACTCACGACGGAAATGTGCGTCATCGCCGATGCAGAT
>CAUZVF010000745.1:0-3959 GCA_963582955.1 Planctomycetota bacterium | reverse complement strand
TTCAAGGCATCCATGTTGGCTCTCCAAAAAGCCAACATTCTCTACTCCAATTCCCTGCGAGAAAACCACCACGGACATTAAATTCCCGGAAGAACCCAATGATGATAAGCCGGCAAGAACAGCCATTTCACTCGCCGGTACCATTCACGATCCCGTTGAGCAACTCGAAACGCTTGACGCTAAGATAGCTCAAGCCGAGCAGCGATTACTTGAGATCGACGCGGACATGATAGACGTCGTCCAACGGCAGTTGCGCCAGCTTCACAGCGAACGAGCACGGATTACAGGTAACTCGCAAACGGTCGAACCAAACAGGGCGGTAGTAAAATCTGGACCGGTGGCGTGCACTATGCCGGTCACACCCGAACGGAAATCGCACGAAAGCTCAATCGTTCTCCCGGCACGATCTGCCGTGAGTTGCAACGCAACCGCCGTCGATCGGGTTACTCGGCCCGCTGCCCGACGGCCGCGCATCGAGTCTGAACCGGGCGACCGAACGCGCTTTCCAAGCGATCCCCAAGAACATCCGCCAGACGATGACGGTGGACAACGGCAGCGAGTTCGCCCGTCATGAAACCCTGAGCCGTCGACTCGGAATGCCGATCTACTTTGCGGACCCGTACTGTTTGAAGCGTAATGAGTCTGATTGGTGTTGTCGATTGACTTCGGCTCGGGCTCGAACAGAAGGGATATCGCCCCCACCGCCCTTGACCGTCACGTCGGCCTCGAAGCAGCGGGGTGCAGGCTGACGCGACGGTGAAGGGCGGAAGGGGCTCGCGGGACCGAGGAACCCAGCACTTACAGTATTAGTGTAAGTTGGCACATATCACATCGTTGGTATGAATCACTGAAAGGTGGCCGGCTGCCGCTAATTGCGCCTCGTTTTGGAGAAACCAGGGAACAACGATGCGGCAAGCCGACCAAATCTATCTACGTACCACAGAATTCGTGTGATCGTGGACATCATTCCGCATTGTTTTGGGTCGCTCAGGCGAACGTACCATCGGTGCGGGTGACAACGTTTTGAATGCGTCGGGGAGCTACTCGGCAACCACGGAATCGACAGCGGATTCCATTAGGCAAGCAAAATACGACTCGCAAGCGAGTGGTGCTTTCCACTCACTCGCTTGTGCTGCATGCCGGCCTATCTATTCGTGTCGCAGCGCTTCGATCGGATCCATGCGAGCGGCCTGGCGCGCGGGGTAGACTCCGAAGATAAGTCCCACGCCAAGAGATATGACCAGCGACAGTACCACCGACCACGGCGCAATACGTGGTTCGAGCGTGTGAATGATCGGCGGAAGAAGGTCGGGTGACATTATCGTTATGCCTTCGCGGAAGCCTCGAAACAGCGGACCGCATAAGAGACCGAACAACACCCCCAGTAGGCCGCCGCTGGCCGTCAGCACAACCGTCTCGACCAGAAATTGATGGATAATGTGCTGTCTGGTCGCGCCCAGGGCTCGGCGGATGCCGATTTCGCGAGTCCGTTCCGTCACGGTAGCCAGCATGATGTTCATGATGCCGATGCCGCCAACAAGCAATGAAATACCGGCAATCACGACCAGCAGCACGTTGAACATTGCCCGCGTTCGTGCCGCCTGGCGCAGCAACTCCTTGGGAACTACGACGGCATAGTCTTCCTTGTCATGATACTTCTCTAGCAGCATCGTGATGATCGCGGCGATTTCGTCGACATCGGCGATATCATTGACTTCGACTGTGATCTGGCTGAGTTCGACATGTTCTCCCTGGAATTCGCCGCCGACGCGCTTCATCACCAGATCGCCGACGCGGTTGCGGAGCGTCTTGAGCGGGATGTACGCATCCAGGTTGTAATCCCGGGAGTCAAGGCTGCCACCAATCGCGGCCGAGGCTGTGCGCGGCTTGGTTTGACCAATCACCTTATAGAATTCGCTGCCCACCCAAATGGTCTGCCCAATCGGGTTCTCATAAGGAAACAGCCGCTTCACCGTGTCGTCGGCCAGGACGATGACTTTATTGCCCCGGTCGCGCGGTGTGAGCCAACGCCCACGGGCGATTTCCAGCTGATTGAGCTTGAGGTAATCCTCGACGCAGCCCACGAGCTTCGCGTCAGCCGTGCGGTTTCCCAGGCGTAGTTCAAACCGCAGCTCCTTCATCGGAATCGCGCGGCGGATGTTGGGAATGTTCTCAACGATGCGACGGAAGTCGGCTCGCAGCAGGCCATATGTCTTGACGCGACTGTTGGAGCCCTTCTCGCTCCCCGCGTTCGGCTCCTTGGTCCGGACGATGACATTCGTCGCGCCGAGCTCCAAGATCTGTTGCTGCGCCCGATGGCTCACGCCTTCGCCCACCGCGACCAGCCAAATCACGGTCGTGGTGCCAATGAAGATGCCGAGCGCTGCCAAACCAGCACGCATCTTCTGCAGCACCAGGCTCTTTAAGCCCAGTCGAATAGTTTGAAGTAATGAGCTGTTCACGAATTCGATTCAGTTGGTAGTCCAGGAAGTCTCTGCCCCAAGCGAAACGGAGAACTTATTCGCTGCAAAACAATAAGTTACCCCAATAGTCGCTTTTCGCTCCGCGAAAAGACGTGCTTTCGCGGAGCGAAAACCGACACTAATTGTTTTGCAGCGCCTTAGTCGCTGCTGGGTAGAGAATTAGGTGCCTTTGTATCGTCGAGCGTCTTCGTCGCTGCCAGTTGTGGTGCTCCAAAGGCAAGCGGATTGAGTACGACTTCGTCCCCTTCCTTGAGACCCTCCTCGACAATCGTAAACACGTCGTTGCTGTCGCCGAGCACGATCGTTCGCCGTTGGGCTCCTTGCGCCGTCTTCACCCAACAGAAGTGAACCTTGTCTGACTCGACGATCGCCGCGACGGGAATTGTCAGCACGTCCTCGTACCGAGCGATCATCACTTCCACCTCGGCACTCATACCGGGCTTCAGTCCGTCCACCGCTGGCAGTTGAATGAGCGTGTCGTTTGGCAGGGTGACTTTGGCAGGCAGCCCCTCGTTGATTCGGTCAACCATGGATTCGTGGATTCCGATCTTCACCTGCATCTTCGACAGATCCGGCATCAGCAGCAGCACCTGATTCTTATAGACGCGAGTCCCTTCTTCGATCGGCGCGGTCTCCCATTTCGCGGCATTCGGGTGAATGACCAAGCCGTTCTTTTCAGCGACAACAATGCAGTACTGGACCTCGTCCAACGCGCGATCACGGCGCGACGCATCTGCCTCAGCCCTCTCGACATTAGCTTCGTGCGTGGCCCTGACCGCGTTCAGATTGCCCTTCAGCGTCTGCGACTCCTCTTTCCGCGAATATTGTTTCAGGACCTTGAGCTCGGTCCGTTTGAGGCCCACATTCAATTCGGCTTGCTTGACTGCGAAGTCTTTCTCCTCGACATCCAGTTCACTCTTGTATTTACTCTTCGCCATCATTTGAGTATGGCTCAGCGTGTCTTTGGCACTCAGCAGTCTCGCTTCGGCAATCACCAAGTCCTTTTCCCGCTTCATCAACTCAGCGAGATACCTGCCTTTTTCGTATTCCGGAACGGCCAGTATCGCTCTCGCCAACCTACCTTTCGAATGGTCAGCGGCGGACTGGGACCAATTGGCATATTTTGTGCGCTCATCGATCTGCTCCTGGATGAAGAGGGAATCGAGCCTGATCAGTTCGTCGCCAGCCTCGACGACCGTGCCACTCGCGACGATCCAGAGCACGGCGTTCCGGCCTCGGACTTTGCACTTAATTTCGGTGTTCTCCGCGCTTTCGAGGATTCCTTGTTCGATGACCGTGACGACCAGATCGCCACGTGTGATCGTGTAAGTCATCTTCGGGCCGGTATCCTCGGACGACATGTTAGTAACGATCAGCACAGCTGCTAACGCGACGCAACCGATCAGGACGAGGGCCAACACACCGCGTTTCCACGAGCGCTTCTGTGTTTTTGGAAAAGTTTCGGTTGTCATGTTG
>CAUZVF010000744.1:0-3961 GCA_963582955.1 Planctomycetota bacterium | reverse complement strand
TCTGCTCGATCAGTACATTGCTGTTTAACGGAAACCCATTGCTGAGATATGACGGATATTTCATTCTGGCCGACTTGGTGGAGGTCCCGAATCTCGGACAGAAGTCATCGGCTGTGTTGAATCGGCTATGGTCGGCTTGGTTCACGGGCCGCGGTTTTCGAGACAATATCGCCAGCACCGACGCGAGTCCTTGGCTGTTGGGTTCTTACGCGATCGCGGCTGGCGTTTATCGTTGGGTTGTTGTTGTTTCGATCTTATGGTTCTGTTACCGGTTTTCGTCGTCGTATCAAGCCGAACCAGCCGCACACGTGTTGGCCGCGGTGACTCTGTTTGGAATGATCAGCATCCCGTTATCTGGTGCCGCGGCAGCCATCCGCAACCCCGTGCGACGTCATCAAATTCGCCGCAGCCGCGTCGTCGCTTCCTTCGTGATTCTGGCTGCCGTTGTCGTTGCAGTTGGGTTGATCCCCGTTCCATTTCACGTCAAAGCGGGCCTCATTCTGGAACCGAAAGACGCAAGGCGAGTCTATGTCTCGGTCTCCGGCACGCTCGAGGAAGCGGTCGCGTTCGGATCGTCGGTCGAACAAGGACAGCCGGTCGCCCGCTTGCGAAATCTGGACATCGAGTTGGAACTGACTGAACTAAGGGGCGAGCGTGACCGCATCAAACTTGTGCTGAGGAATCTGGAAGTCCGGCGTTCACGGGATCCGACAGCCGCCGCCCGCATCCCCACGGCCCAAGAAGCACTCGCCGATGCGGAAAAACGACTCGAGCAACGCGAGCACGACCGACAACGGCTGGTCTTGAAGGCACCCATCGCCGGCATCGTCATCCCGTCGCGAAATCGGAATCACCAAGCGGCACAAAACAATTCGAAAGAATTATCGTATTGGACCGGCAATCCGCTCGAAGAACAAAATCTCGGCAGCCCGCTGGAAACGGGAACTCTGTTCTGCCTGATCGGCGATCCGAAGCGATTGGAAGCGTTGTTGCTTGTCAGCCAGTCGGACATCGAATTTGTCCACACCGGCCAGACAGTCAGATTGCAATTGGACCAATATCCAGGCACGATTCTGACCGGATCAGTCCAACAGATTTCGGAAAGCAAGGTGGATGACGCCCCGCCGGAACTCGTCGCGAACGGAGAATTACCGATGCGCGCCGACGGAGACGGCGCGGCGCGTCTCGCGGAAGTCTTCTATCAAGTGCGCGTCAAATTGGAACCCACCGACGAGCGACTACTAATCCGCTCGCGCGGCCGCGCCAAGATCACCCTTGCCCCGCAACCGTTGGGCCGTCGCGTGTATCGATTCCTCAGCCGGACATTCCATTTCGTCGAACCGATGAAACGGTGACGGATCGTTACTCGCAATTCCCAACTCAGATTGTTGTGACGGATTTCCAGGAACCTCCCTAACGTGAGGGAAGTCAAGGAATGCTCCGGAAAGCGGCGGAACCAAGTCATTCCGATTTACTGGTTGGCTTCGGCTGCATTGACGTCCACAAACCATCGTTCTGATTGCTTACGTGACACTGGTGGATGAACCGGACTCCTTCGACGCCATCCAGGACGTTGGGATAAATCGTATCCGCGTTGTCAAAGCTTTGACCGGTCGCGCGGAAGCGGTTGGATCAACAACCTATCGTCTGAAAATCAGTCATCGCGAGTTTTGCAGCAAGGACCGCATTTGGTTTTCAAGATACTGCAGTTGTGATGGGTTAATTGCTAGACCCGTCAGACGAATTTTCCTCTCGGAATCGATTAGCATATATCGTGGATAGTCAGCCATTTCACTGAATCTTGAAAAACCTGATTGTTTGCCAATCAAGGCAACGGGGAGTTTTATCCGATGACGGACTAGAAAGGTGGCCATCGATTGCTGCTCGGCAATCGCATCGTGAGTTCGATTCGGACTTTTCGTGTTTTCCTTCATTGCCAATTGAAAGCCGGTAAAGGGAGCGACGCCGATGATTCTCAATTCCGTTGACGAAAAATGTGACCGTACCAGGCGCAATGTCTTTAGCCCTGAAGCTCCCGGCCTTTTCTTGGGATGCCAGAAATAGAGTAGAACCAACTTCGAATTCGACGACGAATCCTGCTGAGACTCTTTGTTGATGCAGTCAAGTTGATCCAACGAAGGTGCTCGAGATCCTATGAGGTCGTTCAATTGCTGCACTTGCTGAATTTGTTCGCGCAGGCCGTTGACCATTTTCAGAATCACAGACGGGGATACTGATTTCAACGGCCGTGCGCGTACCGTTGCAAACTCATCAGCGGCCTTTTGCAGACCCTGCTCGAGTTTGTCTGTTTCTTTCCACAGATAACTGTGTTGCGAAGCGTAGTTCAGGGAACGGATTAACTCGTTCCTCATTGTTAAGTTCCCAGGCTGGCTCGCGACGATTCGCGACACGAATGCGATCCAATTGGCCTGCGCATCAACTGCCGCAGCCGGATTCAGAATTCGGATCAATTCGCAATCCAGATTCATGAGTGCGGATTTTGGGTCGAGTTCGGATGTTTCGGTCTTCGATTCCGAGAGTCTCTTATTGATTTCAATCAGTTTGTGGCTGACCAATTTCCGATATTGCCTGAGCTTGTCGGATAATTGATCGGTCTTGCCTGCTTTCTCCATCGTTTCTGCAAACTGTCCCAGATACTTCGTTGCGTATCGCACATACAACGGGGATTCCTCAAGCGTCGCGAAATAGAATTCCAACAACCGTGAAATATGTGTCGCGGCAGCGTCCAATTTGCCGAGCGATTTGTATTTGGCAAACAGTATCCCGTTGAGTGAATGGAATACGTCGTTGGCTGCAAATCGACGGGACGCTGCCAGCATAACATCTCGTGCTTCGTCAGTTGCACCGAGGTTGATCAACGCTCTGACCAAAGGAGCATACCCCGTGCGATCATCGGGATCTCGTTCGATCGCCTGTCGCGAATACTTTAAACTCTGATAATAGCTGCGTGTGTATTCACAACATGTTGCCAATGCGACAAGGTCGGGAATTTTCAGGTCTTTTAAGTCTTGCTGTCCGTTGTCCTCAACAAGTTTGGCAAACGACGCGTTTCGAGTTTTTCCAAGGTCGACAATCTGTTGTTGACCAGCTTTCTGTCGATGCAGTTCGACCAACTTCTTTTCGTAACTCTTCAAGATTGCCTGATACTGGACTGCGACGCTGGAGTTCGGTGATTCTTTAGTCTGGGCCGCTGATTGTTCGTATTGGCCGGCCGCCGACTCCAACAGAAAAAGCAGAGCAAGCACGGGAAAATGAATCGCGAAGACACGCGTGCTGGTACGGTGTTCTTTGTGACAGAGCGCCATCGCCGCATCTCGAATATTTAGAAAGGACAAGTGGCGGGAAAGCCGATTTCCACCCACTTGGAAAGCCGATTCACTTCCGTATGCAATGTCGTTCGTTCCCGAGACGTCAGTGAATTGAATACGAAGCCCCCGCGCTATACATGTAAGATGAGTTCGCTGTGGGCGTATTGCCGCCACCGCCTGAAACGTTTGCATTCATGAAATGGTTATTTCCTACAAAGGTGGGTTGTGACGCATTATAGACGACGTTAAGCAGTCCAGGGTGAGACTCGAAAATTTCCATGCCATCTATGAACCCAAAAACACCCCACCCAGCGAACGGTGCAGCTTGTGTTGCAAGTACGAAATTGTTATCAACGTTGGCGCCCACCGTTATTGGGGCAGCCAAAACCGCAATCAACGCCCCAGTTCCAGCGAAACTCTCGGCTCCCACGAGCACGAGCTTGGCACGCAGCTCACCACCTGTCACAGTCGGGTCAGCCGGATTCTGGATTACCTCGAAGGTTCCTTGGGCGATTGCGTTCCCCCACATCACAGCTCCGTTGGCGGCTCCGCCCACGGCTGTCGAACCACCTCCCGACGCATCAACTTGTGGTGCGAAGCCCGATACGCCAGTAGCAAGCAGGGACGAGGCT
>CAUZVF010000743.1:0-3961 GCA_963582955.1 Planctomycetota bacterium | reverse complement strand
GTTTGCGTGTCCGGGCGGCGGTGGCACGGTAAACAACCGGCGACCAGTTGAGACGCCACAGGGATTCGAGAACGCTAGTGGCGTGAGCTACAGATTGTTCGTGGACTTGTCCGATCCTGCCAGGGCGTGGGGTGCCACTCTTGCCGGTCAATCGGGCCAACCCGGCAGCGTTCATTACGACGACCGCGTACAGGAAACTTTGCGGAACGAATATCACCCATTGCTAATGGACAGAGAAGACATCGAACACGAATCCGAGTACGAATTTTTCGCGCCTGCAAACAGCTCTGGCTAAACATTTGAACGTTCGTTAGCTGCCCGAGTGCCGAGACATCCCCGGTACCGGTGGCAACACGACCGGAGTCAACGAATGAAGATCGAAGAACTGCGAATAGACATCGTGGACCTCGGCGAACTTACGCCAGAATGGCGACCGCTGCGTCGTATGCAGGAATACCCGGGATCACATCGGGTCAAGTTCGCACACAGGCCGTTCGATGGGGAGGGTGTGACCGGTCCGCCAATGTCCGCGTACACGGCAATATTGCGGATCCGGACTTCTGACGGCATTGAAAGCCCAGGGATACTGTGGTCGAGTTGGGGTCAAGAACAGTTGGAGTGGGACGCACGCACGTTTAAGGCCCAGTGGGGACCCGAGCTCATCGGTACAAACGCCCTCGACCGCGAATACCTGTGGCACAAGATGTGGATGGCCCGTCGCTACTTCCACATGCCTTCAACCGCGCCACTGGCCTTGATCGACGAACTGCTTTGGGACCTCGCAGGCCAAAAGTCTGGCCTGCCGGTACACAAGCTGCTTGGCGGGTTTCGTGACAGGATTCCGGCCTACCTGACGGAAACCGCCGTGTCGTTTGAGGACACGATGGAGTCTGCCCGGCGGGCCAGGGAGCAGGGATTTCACGGGTTCAAGGACCACTCGATCCTCGGGATTCAAGCCAATGTCGACCTCGCCCGGGAACTACGCAATATCGTTGGCGACGACATGGCCTTGATGCATGACCCAGTCCAGCAGTACACCGTGGACGAAGCGATCAAAGTCGGCCGAGAGCTTGAGAAGCTGGATTACCTGTGGATCGAGGAGCCTCTCCAGGAGTCCGACATAAACGGCCTGAAGCGATTGTCCGACACACTCGACATGCACGTTCTTGCCCTGGAGTCGGTCCAGGGCGCTCCATATCTTGCGGTGCCGTACCTGAGTGCTGGTGCCATTGACATTGTGCGGCAGACCGGGCTGGGCATCACCGGCCAAATGAAGCTGGCCAACCTGGCCGAACTGTTCGGCATTAACTGTCACGGCGGGAGTCCGCACGTGGTTGCCTCGATCAGAAACGACGACTGGTGGGAACATGCGGCATGGCCCGCAACCTCGCCAGACCGGGTGCTCACGGCAGCAGCCTCGGAGTTAATTCAAAATACTCACCGGATTGAAGACGGCTACATGTACGTTCCGCAAACTCCCGGACTGGGGAGAGATATCAACTGGCCTGGAATCGACGATCGAACGAAGTTGTCGATCTAAGGAACGCGTGGGCTCGATTGAGAAACAAACCAAAAATATCGAACGGGAGAATAACTCGTGGTAGTTGAATGGCCCTCTGCCGAGCGATGGCTAATGGGAGGCGCATCTGTCGACTCTCTGGCCGGCAATCACATTAATATGCTCTGCGACTCGATCGGCGTTCGCTGGGGCGGCTCGCCAGGAGAGCGACGTGCCGCTGAGTACATCAGGGGGCAGTTCGATGAGTTCGGCCTTGAAAACGCGGCAATCGAGGATTTCGAGGTCAATACGTGGGATTCCGCGTCTTCGTCTATCTCGATTGTCGGAGAGAGCGACCGTACCATCGACGTTCGAGCAAGCATGTTCTGCCCCTCACTAGACGTCACCGCTCCATTGGTGGACGTTGGCTTCGCCATGGCGCACGAAGTCGAACCGCTGGGCTCCAGACTCGACGGCGCAATAGCTCTCGTGGCGGGTGCATATGAACCATTCACGCCGCCGGAAACACTCGTTATAAGGCTGGAACGGCTGGCAGGCCTGGGCGTCGCAGCGGCGATCACACCGTTCGCAGCCGGCGGTCGGCGGACTTCCCTCGGCCACGCTGGCGATTGGCGAGATGAAGACCCCAACGGAGTGCCGCTGCCCATGGTCCACACCTCACGTGAAGACGGTGCGTTGCTGGCGCGTCGAGCCGCTCTCGGGGCAACTGTGACCGTACGGGTCGAAGCCAAAATGATCACCAAGCCATCTTGCAATGTCGTCGGCGACCTGCGGGGCGATCTTTGGCCGGATGAATGGATCGTCCTAGGTGCCCATCACGACACCACTATCGACTCTCCTGGCGCAAACGACAATGCGTCGGGGTCAACAGTTGTGTTGGAGGTCGCCCGGCTTGTGGCCCGCCTGAAGCAAGAGAATGGCGTTGCACTAGGACGCTCGATTCGCTTCATAACCTTTGGATCAGAAGAACAGGGTTTGCAGGGCTCCACCGCATTTGTCGATCGACACTACGGCCAGGATCCAATACCGCGGCTGATGATCAATCTTGACGAGCTTGCAACCGGCATCATGAAGGGCGTTGCACTCCAGTTCCCAGAACTGAGGCCGTTGATCCAGCGCCAGCTCGATGAAATGCGCGAAGGGCTGACCTGCCACGTGATGGCCCAGATGGATTCGTCAGGCGACATGTTTCCGTTCGCACGCAGGGGCATTCCTTCCGGAATGCTGTGGCGCTGGCGATTCGTAGGCCGACACCCCGATGCCGGTTTCGGGCATAGCTCGACCGATACCGTGGACAAAGTCCGAATTCGTGAACTCAAGGAATACTCAGGGCTGCTCGCCAGGCTGCTGCTGCGGACATCGCACGTGGCACCTGAAGAGTGGCCGGAAAACAATCTGAACATTACAGAGATCGCCAACAGAACCGCGCAAGAACGCGGCTCTGTTCTGCGAACGATGTAGGGGTGATGCGAGCGCGGTTGGACGTGCTGCCCAACGAGGTTGTTTGTACTCGACTGGCGCCAGCAGGTTTCACGAGCCCCGATTTTCATCGGGGTAGACTTCGTCATCGGAGCGGAGGGACGGGGGCCGGGTCGCGGGGAGGGCAATACCCTACGCCTCCACACCGCCGAAGGTCCCTCCACAGAAGTCGGATAATTGTGTGTCGCTGTTGTGGCTGAATGCCTTACATCCACTGATTCATCAATGGCCAATTTGCCATTAGTTACGGGCAAGACTCACGTTCGAGGGATGCAAATAGTATCCGTGCAAAGAGCAACTAGATCATTCCGGCCAACCGTACCGCCCGAAGTCCTGCCTCGTAGCGGTTTACCGTCTCATCGATATCACTGTCGCTGTGAGTTGACGATAGAATCAACGAAGCTGGGTGCGTCCATAAACCCTCATTGACGATTGCAAGCTGAAGTTGGTCGAGAACCTCGTTTGCAACGGGCCGGCCACCCTGCTCAACGCCAGCCGGGACCGCGTGTGGATCATCGGTGTCTACCGGTGTGCCAAGACTCACCATGACTATCGAAGACACGCCGTAAGCACCGCCAGGGATCTCCATCGACTGGAGGACGTTGTTTAGACCCTTTTTCAGACGGATCGCCTGCTTGTCGGCTGTCTGTACAACCGGGTCACGTTCAACGATCCCCAGTGCGACGACGCCCGCAGCCGCCGAAAGGGGGTTCGCGTTGAATGTACCGGGATGCCTGATTCCGCCTTCGCCAACGGTATCGACGATATCGGCTCGACCGCCGACACAACCACCAGGAAGACCGCCGGCGAGAATCTTCGCAAATGCGCTGAGGTCTGGAGTCACCCCGTAACGGCCCTGGCAACCGGCGTTCGACCACCTGAACCCGCTTACTACTTCGTCGAATATCAGTAGCACGTCGTGATTTGAAGTTAACTCACGTAGCCCTCTAATGAATTCGGGCT
>CAUZVF010000742.1:0-3961 GCA_963582955.1 Planctomycetota bacterium | reverse complement strand
ACCAAACTCGGTCACAGATTGTCGTCAGCACAAACAAGGCAGCGTACGAAGTCGGAAAGGAAGTGTCGATCCGCGCCATCCGCCAGTTCGACGTTGATTCCGAAACGAAAAGTGAAGTGGCCGTCGAAGTGATCGACGAAGCTGGCAAACAGATTCCTGTGCAAGTTCGCACAAGTTCGGCCGAACCCAACGTGCTACTGGGCAGTTTTTATCCGTCGGCGGGCGGCAGTTACCGAGTGAATGCGACATTGACGCAGGACGGAAAGCAGACCGCGAATCAAACTGCCGAATTCCTGGTGCATGGTTCTGAATTGGAACTGGCCGACACGGGCACGAATCGCTCGTTGCTAAAGTCGATTTCCGAACGCAGCGGCGGAGTTTACGTCGACATCGAAAACGTCGCCCAACTCGCAACCAAACTGAAACGCGCGGAACGGCGCATTCCTCGTGTTGAACGCACGGAGTATTGGAATTCTCCGGTATTGTTTCTGTTCTTCCTGGCAGCCGTCACGGGGGAATGGGTGCTGCGGAGAAAAAACCACCTTGTTTAGACTTCTTTTTTTGATTGTGAAAACTCGTTGCAGTTGAGTGACGTATTGGACCTCGGGTTCAACTTTGTCTGAGGCGAAACCTCACTAGATTTTTGGGTTGAGATTGCGATTTGTGATTACCTCCCAATCGTAAATCCAAAATGGAGTTCACGATGAGTGCAAAACATGCCTATCCGCAGCTTGTCACGGAATTGGACGATTTGCGACGACAGTGGCGGATGACGAAATTGCTGGAAGGCAGTTTGTTCGTCGTCGCTGGTGTCGTGGGTGTTTTGATCCTGCTGATCGCGGCTGACAACATCTTGAAGTTGAGTGTCGGTGGCCGCTTCTTGTTGGCCTGCATTTTGTGGGGGGCGTTGGCGATGTCGGTCTTCGCTCTGGTCGTGAAGCGTTGGTTGGAAGATCGGCGCGACGACTTTTTCGCCGCGATGGTCGAGCAGCGGCATCCGGAATTGCATAACCGTCTGATCAATGCCTTGCAACTCGGACGCGGATACAACTACGGCTCGCAACGGATCATCGAGGCGATCGTGACCGACGTGACCAGTGCCACCGTCGATTTGGAAATGTCTGATTGTCTCGACTGGCGGCCGGTCAAGCGAGCGTCGATTGCGACGGGGGTCGCGGTTGTTTTCATTCTGGGATACGCGACGCTGCTCTCGCCGAGATTCTTCAATGGTCTGGGACGAGTGATGCTGCCCATCGCCAACATTGAACCGTACACGGCCACGATCATTGACGAAAGTTCGATTAAACCCAAAGCAGGCAAGCGATATCCCGAAGGTGTTGCGATTCCGATCGAAGTCACCGTCGGCGGCCATGTCTTGCCCGAAACGGCAACCTTGTATCGCAGCACCGACGAAGGAAATTGGCGTCCCGTGCCGATGCTGTTGGCAAAGGGAAAGTCGCGTTCCGACGGATCCCGGGCATTTCGATTCCGTGTCTCTGAGGCGAGCGAGAGCTTTCAGTTTTACATCACCGCTGGTGACGACCGATCGCGACGGCGTTCGGTCGAAATCGTGAAGCGGCCGCGAGTTGATAACTTGTCGGTGACGTATGAATTCCCCAGCTACACGGCGCGGACGCCCGAAGAAGTTGGCGAATCGCCGGGCGAAATTGCAGCTCTCGTCGGTACGCGAATCAAGATGAAGTTGACCTCAACCAAGTCGCTGCACAGTGCGTCGCTCGAAACGGAATCGGGTGAGGTCATTGATTTGTCGGGTGAGAAAGGGAATCGCACCTGGAATACGTCGTTCGTGCTGTGGAGCGATGCCGCGAAAGCGACCGATGACATTCGGGGCAATTTTCTGAACGCTCCGACACGATACAAAATCCGGTTGGTCGACACCGACGGATACGAGAACGCCGAACCGTTGTGGCGGGCCATCACGCTCATCAACGATCAGCCGCCGGCGATTTCCATTCCTGTTCCAGGCCGCGATGAACAGGTCAAAATCGAAGACCGCGTCAAATTGACGATCGAAGCGCGAGACGATTACGGTTTGAACGAAGTGTTCGTGGCCTACCGCGTCAACGATGAAAAGGTGATGCGCGAACTTGTCCGGTTTCCGCACGCGGGACGGCCGGAACTGAAGGCCGTCGATCAGTTCGAATGGAATCTGGCGAAATCCGGTATTCAGCCGGGCGATCTGGTGCAGTATTGGGCGGTTGCCACCGACCGCAACAACTTGACGGGACCAGGCGAAACTATCTCGCGGCGGTTCTCGATCTTCGTGGTGACTCCCGAGCAAATCCTAGCCAAACTCGAAATGCGAATGGATGACTATGCGGCCGTGTTGGAGGAACTCATCCGCCTGCAACGCGAGAACCGGGCTCAGACCGCATCGGGCATCGAGTTCAACAACCTAATCCTGCGGCAAACACGAATCCGCACAAACACCGCCGTGCTGGCGCGAGCCATGAAGAAGGGGGCGTTGCCCGTCTCGACGATGGTGAAGATTTTGAACGAATTGTACGCCGGGCTGATGGCCGACGCGATCCGGTTGTTCGAGATTGGCCGCGACACCAGCGCCGCTGCAAAAGCCGCCGGTGTCCGCACCGAATCGTTGCCTGTGCAGGAAGAGATTATCAAACGGCTCGAAGAATTGCTGAAACGGCTGCGGCGGAACGAAGATGCGCGCAATGCCCTGCGAAGAATCCGCAAGAAGGACGAGGCGGCTCATAAGGAACTGACCAAAGCGATGGCCAAACTGATCTCGGATCTGGATCGCATTATCCTCGACGAAACCGAACTAACCTCGAAATTGGAAAAGATGCCCAAGAAGCCGGTCGACGAATTGAACGAAGAAGAACTCAAGGACCTCAAGGACTTTGAAGAATTCGCCGCCAAGTGGTCGAAGTGGCGGAAAGGGACCGTCGACGAGCTGACGAAATTGCCAACCGGTTTCATTGACGACTTCGGGTTGCGAGAAGACGTTAATCGCGTCTTCGAGGAAATCGAAGCGGTTGCTAAGCGCCCGAAGACGACGAAACTGGAAGTCGCCTTGGAAGACGCCGGCAGCAGCAAAGCGACGGAGATGTTGGAAGACCTGGAAACATGGATGCCTGACGCTCCCGACGCACTGCAATGGGTCATGGAAGAACCGCTCGATCAAAAACCGATGGCCATGCCCGAAATGCCGCTGCCCGACGCGTTGGAAGATTTGATCGGCGACCTGCTGCAAGAAGCGGACGAATTCGATGAAGAGGCCGACGACATCACGTCGGCTTGGGGTGATAATTTGAATCAGGCGGGCTGGGGAGTTTCCGACGGACCCATCAGCAACTACTCCGCTAAGGGCAAGACCGGCAACGACCTACCGAATAAGAACGAAGTCAGCGGGCGCGCTGGTGACGGGCGACGCGGCAAATCGTCGGGCCAGATGGTGGGCGATACGGCCCGTGGTTTGGAAGGTCGCAAAACTCCCGCGCGTCTGAACAATGAACGCTACGAGCCGGGCAAGCTGAAAGAGGAAGGCCGGTTGGATCCCAACGGATCGACCGGCGGCGGTAAGAAAGCCGGCAGCGGTCGTCGTGGCCTGCAAGGCGGGACGCCGCCCGACTTTGTCCGCGATATGGACCGTCTCAGCGCCAAGCAAGCCGGCATGCGAGAAAAGGCCGAACAAATCGCAAAACAACTCGACACGAACGGAATCATGGGGCGTCGGCTGAATCGCGCGATTCAGTTGATGCAGTCGGTCGAAGATGACCTGCGTGACCTGAGATACGAGGACGCAGCCCGTAAACGCAAGACCGCCCTTCGCCAGTTGAAATCGGCCTTCGGAAACCTGGACCGATCGACGACCGTGCAACTTTACCAAGCCCGCGAACTTCCGGCGCAACTTCGCGAAGAATTATTGCAGTCGGCCGACGAAGGCTATCCGAAAGGTTACGAGTCGTTGTTGGAAGAT
>CAUZVF010000741.1:0-3962 GCA_963582955.1 Planctomycetota bacterium | reverse complement strand
ATCCGGAGCCGCTTGCAACACTGGATCCTGCGTGCTGCTTGACCGCGTCAGCAGCGTGCCGTCTTTCTTTTCGACGCGTCGATTGGACGCCACACGATCGACTTTCGCTTTGCTCGTGCCAATGTGGGTGACTGGCTGCATCCGCTTCAGCGCCTGTTGGATCGACGCAGTGATGCGTTTCGCCGTTTCGCGTTCGTAAGCGAGCGAAGCGACTCGGCGCGGGTCGTCTTCGGCAAGCTGGATCCGCTGCGTCGAAGAGCCAATCGACGGGGCCGTGTGCTGGTGCAGGCAGTGAACGGCAACCCGCGAAGTCGTTGTGCCGGCCGCCGCGGCGAGTTGTTCGCGCAGGAAGTCGTACGAGTCGTTATGGACTTCCATCCAATCGATGGCACACAGAACGTAGACTCCGCCCGCATCCTGAAGCACCACGCCTTTGGCCAACAACGGATGTTCGATGGTCTTCGGCGGATCAATAAACCCCATCCCGATCGGTTCATCGATCGGTGGAGTGATGTCGCATTGGAACGTCGCTATCCGCAGTTGAGTCTTGTCCGGCTGCCGACCGTCGGCACGACACGCGAAGGCAAACAGCCCGATCGACAATGTGAAAATCAGAGTTTGACGAGTCATTGTCTGTCTCCGGAAAATAATTGACATTCGATTGCCCCCAACGAATTAAGAAGTCAACGAATTCGGCGTGTTTCTCATTCGTTGACCCTTTAATTCGTTGGGCCATCTAAGACTTTGTCCATTCGCGCGGCGATGTCAGCTAGTCGCTTGCGGTCGCCGCCGGGAACTTCCGCCGTCACGCAATGGGCTCCTGCAATGGCAGCTTCTCCGATCTGCGAGGCATTGCGGATCGCGGCGGCAATGATCTCGGACGAGTAGCCAAAGTTGTCGAGCATCGTGCGGACTTCGCGAACGAACGTCGTGGCCGAATCGCCGTGTTGCTCTTTCCAGCCTAGAAACGGGCTGATGTACGCCGCTCTGGCACGCGCGGCGTGCCACGCCTGTGCCACCGAAAAGATCAGCGTCGCGTTCACTCGCACACCTTGAGCCGTCAGTTCGCGGATCGCATTGAAGCCGCTTTCGCTCGCGCCGACCTTGATCACAAAGTTCGGCGACAGCTTGCTCAACTCGACACCTTCCACGACGATCTCCTTCCAGTCGTTCAGGTGCGGATTGACTTCAACACTGACCGGCTTGTCCGTGCCAACGAACAACTCCGCGATCTCACCGATTGCCTGTCGAAATGATTTGCCCGAAGCCGCGACGTGCTTCGGATTCGTCGTCAGCCCATCCACGTCCCACAGTTCCACAGTTCCAGTGCCTGCTTGATCTCGTCCGTCTTGGCACTGTCCAGAAACAGTTTCATAGCGTGCTCCCGTAGTCGAACTCGTGAGAGTTCGGACGTTGTATCGCAAATCCCCGAATTCTCATGAATCCGGCGACTGTCGCATTCATCAGCCGCTGGTCACTAGCCCAATGGCACTCACTTTACGTGGAGTTTCGGGTGTGTAGAACCGTTGTCCCAACTGTTTTCTCTTGACTATCAGTGGTATTGCACTGCACTGGTCACGCCATCAAGTGCCTGACTTGCCTTCGCGAACGAGACGGTCCTGACGACGGGTTCGTCGGCCGTAGCGGTCGTGTATCGGTCAATGCGCCGCTGCCGAATTTGGCTGTACGATGCTCTCGGTCCTGCGCTGCGGGCGTTCGCTGGTCTTTGGCCGCGACGACCATCAGGCTCACCGACAAGGAGGACTGCTGCGAGATGCGGTTTCATGGTGTGCTCTCACTTCGGTGGGGCTGTTTTCTCGGCCTGCTGAATCAGCTTCTCCAGGGCAGTGTCGACAGACTTTTCCCCTGGTTTGCCGACCCATTTGTGCTTAATCGTGCCCTTGTGATCGATGATGTAAAACGTTGGCGTGGCGGGGAGGTTCCACTGACGGTTGATGTCGCTCTCGTCGTCGTCGTCAAATGACCGCCAGTTGATGTTGTGCCTGGTCATGACTTTCTTGAGTTCACCCGGATCATGGACCCAGGAATTGACGCCAATGAGGGCGAATGGCTTTCCTTTCAGTTTCGTGACGAGCGACCGCTCGTGAGGCCAGGTGGTCCTTCACGTGAGTCAGAACTCACTCCAGAAGTACAGCAACATGACCTTTCCGCGATAGTCGCTAAGTTTGAATTGCTTGCCGTCCTGGTCTTTGCCTTTGATTTCCGGGGCGACCCTACCGACACTCAGGTTGCGAATGGCGTACAGTTCCGACTTGGCCGTCTCGCCAACCGTGCCGGCGCGAAACTTCACATCGCCGTATTCATTGGCCGCTCGCTCAAACAGTTTTTCAATTCGCGCGGAGAGATCGGCTCGGCCCAGCCGTTGCAGTTCCGGGAGGTAGTCCTTGCCGAACACGATGTCGTAACACCTCGCCAGTTCCGGCCGGTCTTTGACAAGCTGAAGCATTCGCAACCGATCATTCAGAAACTGAGCCAGCGCGAGACAAGCCAGCGCCTTGACTTCGTCGTGCGGGTTCTTTTCAAGCACTGTGTTCAAACACTTTCCGTATTCCATGCGGTAGCCATACCGCATCCGGTCAATCACCGGGCCGAGTTTTTTGCTGAGAACATGGTTGCGCAGTACGAGAGCAACCGTCCTTCCGGCCGAACCGTCGGTGTTTCCGGCCGGGAAGTCCGAGTGGTTGGTCTCCCAGGTAATCTGTGCCGCTGAGTCCGTGGAGCCAACAGCTTGAACCGCCTGTCTCAGAGCGGTCAAAGCGATTGGGTCCTCAGGGTGTTTCGCAGCAAGCTCTACAAACTTCGACGAAAACGCGGCGAGACGTTCAACGGCCGCCTTGCGCTCCAGATCGGTCGTGGCCTTCCGCATCCCACCGCTCGCTGGATTGTATTCCTTTAGGATCGCCGAGTACTGCTGTCTTGGCGTGCCCGAATCGGCTTGGTCGGCATCCACGACAAGTGGCAGACTCATGGCAATGGCCGAGATGGCACCAACAATGAGCTTCATAGAATTGCTTTCGTTTGTGATTCTTCAGTCGTGGCAGATCGGACATCGTCTATCATAACGCGGCGGCGCTACCTGTTACACTCGTGGTGAGGTCGGGCTTCGCTCTCTCAAACCCGTGTAACCGAACACGTCACTCGAGTAACCGGCGCTCCTTTGGTAACGAGCAACGAGTGCGTGCCCAGGCAAGCGCGAACGCGTTCAAGGTCAGTTAATCCTCGACGCACCAACCGCCGGCGAGTAATACTATGTATGAAAACAGCCGCATTTTTCCAGGACGAATTCCGATGAAACTTTTCCTGACCATTTTGCTCTCGTCGGCCAGTCTGGTTCATGCTGCCGATGCCGAGATTCGTTGGAATTCCAAATTTAAAGAGACCTACGAAAGCCAGGCGGAAGGCCGTGGCGTGTCGTTCTCGGTCCGGACGCCCCCGCAGGTCGATGGTATGGATTCATACCCTTTGCTCATCGCGCTGAGCGGCGGTCTCCGCGTGGCGCCGAGCGAACAATTTCCGTTTTTTCAAGCCAATCCGACGCGCACCCGCATCTGGGGCTACCGCGCGATCTCGACTTACGACGCGATGCAGGTCGTTGCCTTGATGATGGATAAGTATCCGATCGATCCGGACCGCGTCTACCTCACCGGCTCGTCCGCTGGCGGCAGTGGCGCAATGCACCTCGCTTCCTGTTATCCCGATACATTCGCCGCTGTACTTTCGTTGGTGGCGGCAGGCAACAACTACCCACTTGCCAATTTCAAGAACCTTCCGGTCGCGTTTCACCACGGTGATAGGGACTGGACTTCGTCGATCTGCAACGCGCGTGTCCAGACTCAGCGGATGCTGGCGATGGGCTGCCCGGTGATTCTCAAGGAATACCCGGGTGCCGGTCATTCCGTGCCGGGATCGCACGCACCTCTGGTGACCTGGCTGTTCGATCA
>CAUZVF010000740.1:0-3963 GCA_963582955.1 Planctomycetota bacterium | reverse complement strand
CGCATTTGGAACGCGGATATCCTGGTCGTTAATCACGCGTTGTTCTTTTCTGACTTGGCGTTGCGCCGCGAGGGTGCGACAGTGCTGCCCGACTATGACGTTGTGATTCTGGATGAAGCGCACACGGTCGAAGCCGTCGCCGGAGATCATCTGGGAATGTCGGTCTCGAACGGCCAGTTGGAATACCTGTTTAACAAACTCTACAACGACCGTGCCCAGCGTGGGTTGCTGATTTATCACCAACTGCCGGAACTTCAGCAGCACGTCACGCAACTGCGGCATCAAGTTGAAGACCTGTTTAGCTCGATCGAATACTCGCAAAGCAGCGGTGACTCGTCGAATGCGCGCATCCGCAAACCGCTGAATGTGGCGAATGAAGTCAGTCCACATTTAGGCCGTCTGGGAGCGCGGATCGCTTGCTTTGCCGACGATCTGGATAAAGAAGGGGAACGTGTCGAGTTGACATCGGTGGCCGAACGGTGTGTCAGTCTCTCGGTGGCGTTGGATTCCTGGTTAAATCAAGCGATGCCCGATTCCGTTTATTGGACGGAAACAACGGGAAAAACTCGGCAACGCATGAAATTGGTCTGTTGCCCAATCGATGTCGGACCGGTGCTGCGTGATGAACTGTTTAATCAAGTCGATTCCGTGATCATGACCAGCGCGACGCTGGCGATCGGCGAACAGAACTTCAATTTCTTCAAGACTCGAGTCGGATTGACACAAACCAACGAGTTGAAATTGGGCAGCCCATTTGATTACAAGTCGCAGGTCAAACTAATTCTGACTCAGCGGATGCCCGATCCGGCCGCCAAATCGGACGATTTCGAAGAATCCGTCTGCGAAAAAATCAAACGGCACGTCGGCGAAACGCAGGGCCGGGCATTCGTTTTGTTCACAAGTTATCGAATGTTGCGCAATTGCGCCGGAAGGCTTAACAAGTGGTTTACCGAAAACAACCTTGCTGTATTCTGCCAAGGCGAGGAATTGCCGCGGTCACTGATGCTGGAACGGTTCCGGGATGCCGACCGGGCCGTTTTGTTCGGTACGCAATCATTTTGGCAGGGGGTCGACGTCCCCGGCGACTCGCTGCAAAACGTGATCATCGTCAAGCTGCCGTTCAGTGTTCCCGACCATCCCTTGTTGGAAGCCCGCATCGAGGCCATTCGTCAGAAAGGCGGAAACCCATTCTTTGAATTCCAATTGCCCGAAGCGGTGATCAAATTCAAACAGGGCTTCGGCCGCCTGATCCGCAGCCAGACCGACACGGGCCGCGTCGTCGTATTGGATCCTCGCGTCCAAAGCCGCCGTTATGGCAAATTATTCATCCAAAGCCTGCCGGAATGCGAGCTGATCATCGACCGTGAGTAGCGTCATTAGGGCGGATCGACCGACGAAGTGCCGATCACTTTCGTGATACCATCGCGTCGGCGGCGGACAAATTGAACCGAAGACCGTGATTTGTCGCGATCGCCGTAAATCCAGACAATCATGACTCGGTCGGCCGACACGATGCGAACAACCGTATCAGGCAAGCCCAAGAATGCGCGGACTTGAACCAAAGACATCCCCACCGTGATGCCGTCCTTGGCCATGTTGCCGGCGATTTCCCCTTCCGATCCCTCGGGAACCTCCGATTCCTCCGTCCATTGGCCCTTGTATTTCACATATCCAATCTGCTTCATCCCGCGGGCAACGTCTCCGGAATTCGGAGCCATCTTGTCGGCATCGGTCAGCAGTCGCCACACGGTGGCCGTATAGTCGGCTTCTGACAAATACTTCTTGTCGGCGAGAGTCCGGCACTCGTCGCAAAGTTGAATCAAACCCGACGCGCCTTCCTTTCGCAATCGTGACTCCCGAGCGGCCAGCCATTGCACGACCGCCAATCCGCCGTCGCGTTTTCGTTTGCGCAGGTCGTCGGCAAGTTTGTACATCTCGTTCCGTTTTACGGTGGCAACCCGTGAAAGCCGATAGTCCAGTTCTTTGTCGCGGAATGTTTCGGCGAGATCATGCAGTTCCGGCAATTCCTCGTCGATTTGGCCGGCGATCGCCGATCCGTTGCTGCCATTCGTACTGGCTTTGCTCAGAATTAACTTTTGGACAACATCGGCGTATAGCACGCGGTGCAATTCGAGACGCACGCTGTCGGTGGCGTTGTGATAGTACAACACCGGCCCGCGAAAGTACTTTTCGGCGTCCGCCCGCTTCGGTGCTTTCATAGGTTGCTTGCTTCCCGGCAAGAGATCGGGGAGTCGCGTTTTCAGTTTGGCCAACGCCGCGGGATTCACCGGCTGACGAGCCGCCAACCAGTCCACGCAAATCGCCTCGTGAACGAACTGCATGCGCAATCGGTCGGGCAGAGCCAGCGATTTGACTTTCTCGGACAACGCCAGCAAGCTGGCGAAACTGTCTTGCTTGATGGCATTGCGTTCGATTTGAATGCCAACCTTAAAAGTCGCTTCCGCCCGCTTTTCCAATTCGGTGTCGTCATAGAACTTCGCCCGCTGACTTGCCCATTGCCCTAATTGATACCATCCGTCAGCAGACGGTCCAGTCAGTTTCGCCTCTTTGTCTTTCAATGTTGCCAAATCGTTGGGCAGTTCTTTCAACGAATCGACCGCAAAGTAGATTTTCCCATTCAACCGCGCAAGCCGTCCAGAGATTTCAACGGTTCGGCTGCGCCCCGACAACGTTGGAAAGTCTCTTTGGGACCGAAATGACAAGTCACAGTTCTGAAGCTTCATCAGTTTCTTGGACAACAGACGATAGCGGCCTTCGACACGAAAACGCGTGCCGACCAGACCTTTCCACTTCAATTTCAATTCCAGGAATTTCTCGAGCGGCTGTGCCGTCGATTGGGCAAACGCCGTTGAACTGAATGTCAGCAACAACGCGGCCAACATTGCGTGCCGTCGTTGAATCATGGGCGGCTCTCCCCAACGTGTTGCGTGATTGCCATGATTTGTTCACTAAGAAGTTTTTGCAAACGCTGATTGACAGAGTCGTCGTCGCCCGTCACCTCGATTTTCGCGAGGATGTCGAATGATGACCACAAGAACGCCGATTCTGGCCGCAGCGTGACCACCCAGGATTTCGGTTCGTTACCGCTCAGTTGGCAATCAGCAACTTGAGCCGCGAAAACAACGGATCTGGCCAGCGAGCCATCCATCGCTGCCGCCGTCGCCGCATTTTCATCTTGTACAAATTCAAGAGCGTCAAAAATCGTCAACGCACCGTCGAATTGCACGGGTCGCGTTCCAATCAGCACTGGAAAATCAATGGAATAGTTGAATGCGCCATCATCACCGTTTGTCCGGACGATTTCCGCCGGCATAAAGATCATCCACCTTTCCCGGTACGACACTTTGAATGCGTCGGCCCAATCTTCCGGCGTCTCGGCCGATTCCGCCGCCAGCAGCATGTCGAACAGTGTCCCGTCGGCGAGATACCGGATCGCCTCGGTTTCCCGCGACAACTGCCGGATTACTCGCGCCTCGTCGTCATGACGCCCCAATCGGTCTAGCGCCTTGGCCGCCGCCGCATAATGTCGGGCCGCATCGAAGAAATTCCCGGATTCCACGGCCGCTTCAGCCTCGACTTTCGCCGTTCGCAAAGTGATCCGAGCTTCCTCAACTGCACCGCGATACCACACCCAGTATCCCGTGCCGAAAATCGCCAGCACAATGACGATGACGACCATTCGAAACGGAGTAAAGATTCTTCGCGCCGTGGCGGCAGTCGCCGACTTGGATGCCTGAACGCCCGACATCCCTCGTTGGGCAAGCAACCCAAACATCGCACCAATCCGGTTCGGTCGTTTTTCAGCCGTGTCACCTCGGTCACGTTTCTTGCGTCTCTTCGACTTTCGGCCGGATCGACTTTGCGTTGACGAGTACACATCCAACGGCAGGACGAAGATCGACTCGCCGCATTCCTTGCACAACACGCGCTGATACTGTTCGC
>CAUZVF010000739.1:0-3966 GCA_963582955.1 Planctomycetota bacterium | reverse complement strand
GTTTGACATCGAACAGGAAATGTTTGACTGGCTTGGGAATCTGTCGATCCGTCAGATTGCGGACCGTGTGAGATTGCAAACTGGCCTTTCCACCACCCAACGGCAAGTGCGGAGGGCCCGGCAGTCCGATCGGCGTGCTGGTCATCGCCATGCCCCATTGTATGCCGCCTGGAGCACCGGTGACCGGATTGTACGGTGGCTGTCCGAATCCGTGGGACATCCCCATCATCATGGGACCGGGAACGCCGGGCTCGCCCGTTGATCCGGCAATCGGCATCGGCGGAACGTGCTGGCCTTTCTCGCCGTCAACTTGAATGATGTGCGAGATTTGCTGGATCGTGCCATTGGGCATGACGGCAGCTCCGTTCGGAGGTGTCACGTTGTTGGGCATTTCCAAATCCATGTTGCCCATTCTCATGATGGCCATGATCGTGCCTCGCTTGTCGGCTTCGGCGACGGGATCGACACCGGGATCAAGACGCGTTGAAACCAAAGTCTCGACACCCGCGATCGCCAGTTCTTGGAACCGCGGATCGGGAAGGTAGATCACTTTGGTGACGAAGTTATTGCTCTCGACTTGGTCAAGATCTTCGTCCGTGATTTCCAGTGGAACTGAATTGTGAGCCAGATAAGCATCGGTTGTCGGATGCGCGGGATAGACGTTCAACGACGGATACAAAATCAATCCGTCGCGGCCCGGAATGTTGGTCAGTTTCAACCGATACGTGGCACCTTGCCTGAAGTTGTATCGACCTGGAGCCGTCAATTGGTTCTCGGCGAATCCTTGGCCGATTTTCCAACCGATTTGCATTCCCGCTGGTCCGACCATGCGAATTTGCGTCGATTGCGTGGCAAATGTTCGCATTGGCGGCGCTCCCAACGATGCGATGACGCCGGGTCCAGGCCCATCGACCATCGGGCCCTGACGCTGCATCATCGCAGCTGGCGGAGCGATATAATCGCCTTTGTCGAAGGCCTGTTGGCCGTCGAAACCAGATCCGACACATCCGACACACACAATTGCGATTGTTCCAAGGGCCAGAAAATAGTATCTCATGACGTTCCCCGTTGGTGGGCACTTCAGTACCATGGTTCTAAACAATGGTTGAACCGTGTTTGATTGACGGTTTTTCTTTGACTTTCTTCTTGACTGAGACCGTAATAGTGCCGTTGCGTGATCCCGATGGAATCTGTTCCGACGCGATCTGATGGCAAACGGCGGTCCTCACAGGTTTTTTCGGAATTCAGTGGGCCGAATCTTTGGTAAATCCGGTATTTTCGGAATAAGATGAAAAACTTACTCAGCTTAACATTCGTCGTAAGTGTGGTGGTGGCAGGAACTTGGACAGTTCAGGCGTCGCAATCGGACGATCAGCCCAAACAGAAACCCGATGCGAAAGCGGACGAGCAAGTCGATTCCTCTGAGATCTCCGAATCGGCGGCGCGTGCCCAGGCGACCTTGAAAACGGCGCGTGGGAAGCTAATTGATCACAAATCCGTCCGAGCCCAGATCATCGAAACCGTGATGATCGGAAACCGGCGTTTTCGGGCGACCGGAAAATACCTGCAGGGAACCGACCTGCGTTTGCGGCTCGAATACCAGATTCAAGTGGGCAGTACCAAAGGTTATTTGCTGCAAGTTTGCGACGGCGAAATTCTGTGGACGCATCAGACAGTCGGCAAACTGGCGACAGTGACGCGTCGCAACGTTCGCGAAATCTTGAACGCTGCGGCGTCCAGTGGGGATATTCCGCAAAACCTGTTGGTCGCGGAACTTGGTTTGGGAGGACTGCCCGCGTTGCTGGCGTCGCTGGAACGCACGATGGATTTCGACACCGAAAAAGAAGAAACGATCGACGGGAATGTGTTCATCGTGATTGAAGGGACGTGGAAGAGCAAATTCTCGAAGCATTGGGCCGACACCAACCGGCAAAATCCAGGCATCATTCCGGAATACGTCCCAGACCGCGTGCGGATTTTTCTGGATCAGAAAAACCTGTTTCCGCACCGGATCCTGTATTTGAAGAAACCCGCCTCAAAGAAGGTTTTCCGCCCGATGGTGGCACTCGATTTTACAAAGGTCGTCTTGAATGCGGCGACAAATCCCGAGGAATTCAGTTTCGCGTCGCCCAAAGGCGTCCAAGAGCAAGACATTACACAGTACTATCTGCAAAGACTGACGGCACCGAAGGCGTCGGAAGCGAAAGAAGCCTCGCCATCGGCGCAAACGCCAGACAAGTCAACGGAAACTCCCAAGTCCGACAAGTGAGTATGGCCCAGGCATAGATCACATTGACCACGATCCGGGACGCGCGTAGACTTCGGAAGATCTCTTCCGCTACGGTCGAATTCAGTCCAAAGGTATTCGGAAATGCCGTCCGCGCAAACGAATCGGTTATTAAGACGGGTCGCACGGTCGGCCAATGACGATTCCGGGACATTTCTGATTCCCAGTTGGCTCGTATCGGTGACGATTCACGGACTCTTGCTGTTCCTTGTGGCAACCAATCTCCAGAGCTGCACCGGTGGCGCGGCGGAAGTTGGTGAGGGTGACTATCGAAACGTCGGCCTCTATGTGAAAGCATCGGAATCACTCACCGAGCAAAACTCGCCAGATGCAGCCAACGCCAATCAAGCCAACGACGCGGCAGTGGAACCGATCGCTGATTCGACTGTCAATGAGTTGATTCAACTCCCAGAATTTCGCTCGCCGACAATTGGTGCTGGCGCAGCGCCGCCATCGGTCGCTCCGACTGACATCGAGGGATTGCTGAAACCGAACGGGATCGGGCCGGGTTCGAACGCTCCGATGCCATCGGCCGGCGAGACGTCGTTCTTCAACATCAAGGACAGTGGCCGGCGTTTTGTGTACGTCATGGACCGATCCGGCAGCATGAGCAATCATGGGGCGATCCGCATCGCGAAAACTGAGCTGCTTTCCAGCCTGCAAAGTCTGGACGCGACACAAATGTTTCAAGTCATCTTTTACAACACGCGTTACTTGGAAATGCGCCAGTCGTCCGACAAGCCGAAACTTTACGCGGCGACCGAAATCAACCGGACACTCGCCAGCCAATTCATTTCGAGTGTTAGCCCCGACGGCGGCACGAACCACATGCCCGCGATGCGAAAGGCTCTGCAGTTTCAGCCGGAGGTCGTCTTTTTTCTGACAGACGCCGACGAGCCGCAACTCACCGCTGGTGAATTGGCCGAAATCAAAAAGATCAATCGGGGTCGAGCCCGGATTCACTGTGTCGAATTTGGTGTCGGCGAACGGCTGGCGGCTGACAACTTCCTGAAGCGCCTGGCTCGAGAAAACGGCGGGACCTACCGATACCGCAACGTGGCCCGCTTCGGAAAGTGATCGTCCCAGGAGGCTCGAATGCGCAGCATCCACCAAAAACTCGTAGTGTGTGCCGCGTTGGTTTTGGGCGCTGCAACTGCGACAACCAGTGCGGAAGACCGAGTTGTTTTGCAATTGAAAAGTAGCAGCAGCCGAATCGCCCTGCGTTGCACGATCATCGACTATACCGGCGAGCAAATCACGGTCCGAACACGTCCCAACGCAGCGGCGAAAACTTATCCCGCCAAACAGGTTGTCGAGATTCAGACATCGTATTGCCAAGAGCATCAAGACGGGCTGAACCATCTTAACAATCATCAAACGGCCGATGCCGTCAAGAGTTTGGAGAAAGCCCTGCGCCGGGAACCACGGTCGTGGGTCCGCCGTGATCTGCTGGCATTGCTGGTTCGGGCGGCGTTGCGTCAAGGAGATTACGCTGCGGCAGGCAGCCGGTTCTTGCTCTTGTTCGAGAGTGACCCCACAACGCGCCAATTCAAATTGGTTCCTTTGCCGTGGGCCGCCGAGCAACTAGACGCGGAAGAAAAGAGCAGTGCACGAAACTGGTTGAACCGGCCGGAAGCTATCGCTCAGTTGGTAGGTGCCAGTCTGCTGCTGGACGATCG
>CAUZVF010000738.1:0-3977 GCA_963582955.1 Planctomycetota bacterium | reverse complement strand
GGGCGCTCGTAAAATAAGGCTTCAACAATGACGGTATCTAAACTTCGATGGGTTGCCTTGGTTGTCGTTCTCGTTGTTGCTCCGACGAGGAACGTGGCGGCAGAAGACAAATTCGACGTCGTTTTGCAAAATGGCCGCATCGTCGACGGAACAGGAGCACCTTGGTACTACGGCGACGTCGGTATCCGCGACGGAAAGATCGTTCGCATTGGCCGGATCCGTGACGCGAAAGCCGGTCGCACGATTGATGCTGCGGGGCTGACAGTGGCGCCGGGGTTCATCGACATGATGGGACAGACGGCAACTCCGTTTATCGAAGATCCTGCTGCGGCGATGAACTTGTTGACTCAGGGGATCACGACGATCAATGCCGGTGAAGGCCAGTCAGCCGCGCCGCTTTCCGATTCCGCGACCGAGAAGGCGGGATGGCAAACGCTGGGCGAGTACTTTCAGGTGTTGGAACTGAAGGGCATGCCAATCAACGTCGTGCAAACGGTCGGACACACGCAAGTGCGCCGCATTGTTCTGGGTGAAGTCGACCGGCGTCCCAATCCCCGAGAATTGAAACGTATGCAGCAACTGGTCGAACAAGCCATGGAAGACGGAGCGATCGGGTTGTCGACCGCTCTGATCTATCCGCCGGCCGTGTACGCGACAACTGAAGAGATCGCCGCGCTGGCGAAAGTCGCCGGCAAGCATGGCGGACGGTATTACACGCACATGCGCAACGAAGGCGACCGGCTGCTGGAAGCGATCGACGAGGCCCTGGAAATCGGGCGTCAGGCCGACGCGCCGGTACACATCTTCCACCTGAAAGCCGCCGGCCGACAGAACTGGGGCAAGATGGATCAGGCCATCGCTCGCATCAAGGCCGCCCGTGCGGCAGGACAACAGGTCGGCGCCGACATTTATCCTTACATCAACAACGGGCTGGGCATCGCGGCATTTATTCATCCGCGTCACTTCGCCGAAGGCCGCGACCGCTTGCGCCGCGCGTTGGACGATCCCAAACTGCGGGCTCAAATTCGAAAAGAAATGGAATCGGAAGGCGGCTGGGAGAATTGGTACCGCCACACCGGTAACGACTGGAACAAAGTCGTGCTGGGCAACATCACCCACAAAGAATACTCACGTTTCGCCGGCCAAACGTTGGGAGCCATCGCGGCCGAAACCAAAGAAGATCCGTGGGACGTGTTTTTCAAGATTGCCAAGACAGGAGCCTTCGCGCTGCCGCAGAGTATGACGGATGCGAACAAGATCAAACTGATGCAGCAGGAATTCATTTCGTTCTGCACCGATGTCGGTCCGGCCGGAGGATCGCGGATTGCATCGCATCCACGCGCGGCGGGATCGTTTCCCCGATTGCTGTCGCACTATGTCCGTGATCTCGGCGCGATCTCGCTGGAACGCGTGGTGGCTCAGGCCAGTGCGGTCGCGGCCAACGAAGTGATGGCCTACGACCGAGGCCGCATCGCCGTCGGCTTGGCGGCCGACATCATCGTGTTTGACTACGGCCAACTGGCCGACAAAGCCACATTCGCCGAGCCGTTACGTCACTCGGTCGGCATGAAATACGTGTTGGTCAACGGTCAGTTGGTTCTCGATGACGGAAAGCTGAGCAAGAACCGGCCCGGACGCGTGTTGCGAGGTCCCGGATACCGTCGCAGTCGTTCGCCGTCGCAAGTCACAACGGGTACAGCCGACGCGCGCATGAAATCGTTCGACGACTTGACGCAGTCATTCCTCGAAGAACACGCCGTTCCCGGAGCCGCACTGGCCGTCACCGATCACGGGCGGCTCGTTTACGCGCGCGGTTACGGCTACGCGGACATCGCGGCCCGGCAGCCGGTAACTCCGAACAGCCTGTTCCGCATCGCCAGCATTTCCAAACCGATCACAGCCGTCGCCATCCTCCAATTGATCGAGCAAAACAAACTGAGCCTCGACAGCAAAGTATTCGAAGTCCTGCCATTCGACCGCAAGAAGATCAAAGACTTCGACGAACGCCTGATGCAAATCACGATCCGCCAGTTGATGCAACACACAGGCGGATGGGACCGCGGCGTTTCATTCGATGCCATGTTTCAATCCGTGCGTTTCGCAAAAGCTCTGGGAGTCCCCTCGCCGGCAAATTCTCAACAGGTGATAGACAACATGATGTCCCAACCTTTGGATTTTGAACCAGGAAAGAAGTATGCGTATTCAAACTACGGCTACAACTTGCTTGGCCGCGTGATCGAGCGAATCTCGGGGCAACCGTACGACGAGTACGTCAAACAGCATGTCCTGAAACCGTTGGGAATCACCGACATGCGGATTGGTAGGACTCACTTGAAACACCGGCACGTTGCCAATGAAGTCAAGTACTATAACCCCGGCAAGAATGATTCGGTGTTCCAAGCGGATCTCGGGCAAATGGTGCCCAATCAATACGGAGCGTGGCACTTGGAAGCAATGGACTCGCACGGCGCCTGGATCGCCTCGGCCGTCGATTTAGCTCGATTCGCGGCAGCGTTTGATGATCCCAAAAACTGTCCCGTGCTGAAATCGGACAGCATAACGACCATGTTCGCCCCACCGCATGCGCCTGTCAGCAGAAACGAAAACGGCGATCTGAAAGAAACCTACTACGCCTGCGGTTGGATGATCCGCAACGTCGAAGACGGCAAAATCAACACGTGGCACACCGGTTCTTTACCGGGAACAGCAACAATCTTGGTACGCCGTCACGACGGACACAACTGGGCGGTCTTATTCAACGCGCGATCGAGTCCCCAAGCCGGCCATTTTGGCCGCGCGATCGACCGCCTAATCCACAAAGCGGCAAACGCTGTCACCGAATGGCCGCAAGGCGATCGATTTGAAAAGTTCTTCAAATAAAAGAACATCACGGCTTGCGTCAGCTTGCCGGCTAATGCCCTTCACGCTTCGCCGACAATTCAAGGATCAATCATGCCGACTCAATTTGACCATGACGCAATCGTCATCGGCGGCGGTCACAACGGTTTGGTTTGCGCGGGCTATCTCGCAAAGGCCGGGCTCGACGTGCTCGTGTTGGAACGTCGGCCGTTCGTGGGTGGAGCGGTTGCGACCGAGGAACTGTTTCCCGGTTATCGTCTTTCGTCCTGCTCGTACATTTGCCATCTGCTGCAGGCAAAGGTCATCGACGATTTGGAATTGCGGAAGCACGGATTCGAGGTCTATCATCTTGATCCCGGTCGGTTTCAGCCGTATCCGGATGGCCGGGCACTCATGCTTTGGGATTCCATCGAGGCGACTCAAGACGAAATCGCAAAGTTCTCGCGTCCCGACGCCGACGCGTTTCCGCGGTGGCAGGAGTTTTGGGAACGCGCGGCTGGCCTGATTTATCCGTACTTCTTGAAGTCGCCACCAACCGTGGCCGAGTTGAGTGAGCAGTTTCGCGGCAGCGACGACGAAGCATTCTTCAATCGACTGCTGACGGTGAGCATGAAAGAGCTTGTCACGGAATTCTTCGAAGACGAAGCGATCCGCGGC
The DNA here is from genome assembly GCA_963582955.1 of Planctomycetota bacterium. GTDB lineage: Bacteria > Planctomycetota > Planctomycetia > Planctomycetales > Planctomycetaceae > CAUZVF01. Next base: position 461 of record CAUZVF010000738.1, on the reverse strand, counting down.
GCGTTCATCCAAGCTCAGGACGTTGGCGATCCGGCCACACCGGGAAGCGCGTTGTGTTACACGCACATCAAATGTGACATGTTCAGCCGTCCCAAAGACGTCGGGATCGTCAAAGGCGGAATGGGTATCATTACGCAAGCCATGGCCGCATCGCTGCGCGAATTGGGCGTTTCGCTACGGACCGACGCGTCCGTCGGCCAAGTCTTGATCTCCGACGGTGCCGCATGCGGCGTTCGGCTCACGGACGGCACGGAAATCACAAGCCGAATCGTTGTCAGCAATGCGGACCCGAAGCGCACATTTTTAAGTTTGATCGCCGCGGACGATCTCCCCACCGGATTCACGACGCGGATCCGCGAATTGAAGACAGACGCCACCTACCTGAAATTCCACGCGGCTCTGCGACGTCTGCCCGATTTCTCACGGTTCTTCGAGGGTGACTTTGATCCCCGCTGCCTGGC
>CAUZVF010000737.1:0-3980 GCA_963582955.1 Planctomycetota bacterium | reverse complement strand
GACGTACTCGAAACTGGCTCGGTTTTGTATTTGCCTTTGGAGTGGCCGCATGGATGGCGTCGCCGTTGCAAGCCTGTTCCGTGCCGGTTTTCCGTTACGCGCTGGAGCGTTGGCGTAACGATGCCTACGAAGTCTTCGTTTATCATCGCGGCGAAATGTCGGATGCGGACAAAGCGCTGGCCAAGCAGCTTAGCCAGAAAGGACTGGCTGGCAAGAAATTTGCCAACATCCGCATGACCGACGTGGACCTCGACAAATTGGATGCGGACAACGAAAACGATGCCTTTCTGCTGAAGCAGTGGGAAGAACAGAAATCCGAGACCTTACCTTGGATGGTAGTGCGGTATCCGATGGCGACACGTATTCCCGTTTTTGTGTGGAAAGGTCCGCTCAATCAGCAAGCCATTGAAACCTTGATCGATTCGCCGTTGCGGCGCGAGATTGCTCGCCGGTTGCTGAAAGGTGAAACCGCTGTGTGGCTCATGTTGGAAACCGGCGACAAGAAGAAAGACGACGCAGCCTTCGCAACTCTTAAGAAGCAACTGCGAGTTTTGGAAAAGGAAATCAAGCTGCCGGAAATCGACGAAGCCGATATCGCCCAGGGTCTGGTCATGATTGATCCCGACGAATTGCAACTGAAGTTTACGACCGTCAGGCTCAGCCGGAAAAACGCCGCCGAGAAAATGTTTGTCGAGATGCTGTTGGGGACCGAAGAAGACCTGCGTGACTTTGACGAACCGATGATCTTTCCAATGTTCGGCCGCGGGCGTGCTCTGTACGCTTTGATCGGTGACGGCATCAACGCCGACACGATCGCCCAGGCCGGTGCCGACCTGACCGGCCCTTGCACATGCACGATCAAAGAACAAAACCCAGGCACCGACATGGTGATGGCGGTCGATTGGGATACGCTCGTCGAACCAAGTACCGAGATCGACAAGGAACTGCCGCCGTTGGCGGGACTGAGCGGCTTTGGTGTTCCGTCAGAGACCAAATCAGAACCGAACACCAAATCAGAACCGAATACCAAAAACGATGCAGCGCCGCTCGCAACAGAGCCGGATGTTGCCGTGGTCAGCAAGACGGAACCAAGCGTTAAGGTTTCAAGTTCAACAGCGTCGGCCGCGGGTTCCTCGTCGTTGATGCGGAACGTTATGATTGCTGTTGTTCTCGCCTTTGCCGCCGTCGTTGTCGGCAGCGTGGCCCTTGGACGCAAGATGGGCTGATCTCATGAGTGTCTGGCGATTGATTCTTCAGGAAATTCAGCATCGCAAGCTGAACTTCGTACTCGGCCTGCTGTCCAACGCCGTCGCGGTCGGATGTTTAGTCGGAGCGATGACACTGCTCGACGCCGACGAAATCCTCACTGACGAAATCATGACCGAGAACGAAAAAAAAGTTGAAGATGCCGGTAAGGCGCTCAAGAACGAGATGCGTAAGATCACCAAGGGGCTCGGTTTCAACATTCTCATTCTGCCGGAAAACCAGGACTTAAACGAATTGTATACCGAAGGCGTCTCTTCAAAGACAATGCCCGAGGAATTGGTCGACATACTTGCAAATTCGAAGATCGTCACGGTCAATCATCTGCTGCCGATGGTTTCGGCCAAGGTGAAATGGGAGGAAAAGGACGATCAGACAATCATCATTGTGGGAACTCGCGGCGAAGTGCCGTTGGCGCACCGTGATCCCAAGAAACCCAAAAAACCGTTGCTCGACCAAGTACCGGCCGGGACGTTGGTCGTCGGCTTTCAATTGCACAAGCAGCACAATCTGAAGGTCGGCGACAAAGTCACGCTGCTCGATCGCGAATTCGAAATCAAGGAATGTTACGACGAGCGAGGAACGACCGACGACAGCACGGTGTGGATGAATTTGAAAGAAGCTCAAGAGTTGCTGGGCCGGCAGAATCTGGTCAATGCGATTCTTGCTCTGGAATGCAACTGTGCCACCGAGGACCGTGTCGCCGAAATCCGCAACGAAATCGCCGCCATTTTGCCGGGAACACAGGTTGTTGAACGGGGACCTCCCGCGCTGGCCCGCGCTGAAGCTCGCAACAAAGCCGCCAAAGCCGCCAAGGATGCCATGCAACAAGAACAGGCGCACCGCGAGCAGATTCGTACTCAGCGGGAAGACTTCGCTTCCGTGTTGGTGCCACTGGTCATTGTTGGTTCGGCCGTGTGGATCGGATTCCTGGCATTTGGAAACGTGCGTCAACGGAGTTCGGAAATCGGCATTCTTCGGGCACTCGGAGTTCGCACGCCTCAGATCTTGATATTATTTCTCGGCAAGGCGCTGCTGATCGGCCTGTTCGGTGCGGTCGTTGGATATTTCTGCGGATTCGGTATTGGAATCGTGTGGGGAGATCTGCCAGTAAGTGCCGAAAACTCCGCTCAATTGTTTGCGCCATTGCTGCTGCTCGCCGCGATCGTGATGGCTCCGGGACTGTCAGGACTTGCCAGTTGGTTGCCCGCATTGATAGCGGCTGGGCAGGATCCCGCAGTCGTGTTGCAGGATGTGTAACCTGAATGCTGCTCAATCTTTCAAACATCAGCAGCAGGATTCGCAAGAATTCAGTCGGCTGCCAAGAAACTTCCTGAAGTCTTACGACTTCAGCTACTCAGAGATTGCAAACACAGATATTCGAATGCTGCTCGATCTTTCAAACATCAGCAAGACGTACGAGAGCAAAGGCCGTCAGGTTCAAGCGCTGGATCATGCCTCGCTTGCCATTGACGGCGGTGAATTTGTTGCCGTGCGCGGCCCCAGCGGTTGTGGCAAGACGACACTGCTATTAATTGCCGGTGGCCTGCTGGCTCCAGATACTGGCACGCTAACGATTGACGGGAAAAACCCGTACGACATGCCGGCCAACGAACGGGCTCAGTTTCGTGGTTCGACGATTGGGTTCGTCTTTCAACAATTTCATTTGGTTCCCTACCTCAGCGTTTTGGACAACGTGCTGGCACCGGCCATGGCGACCGGACTGAACGGAGCCAAAGACCACGCGCTGGAATTGATTTCTCATTTCGGATTGGAACACCGCGTGGACCACGTTCCCGGCCAGTTGAGCACCGGCGAACGGCAGCGAACGGCGTTGGCCCGCGCGATGTTGAACAAGCCCAAGATCCTGCTCGCCGACGAACCGACTGGAAACCTGGATCGCGACAACGCCGATTCCGTCCTGGGATTCATGGACGAATTCGTCAAAGATGGCGGAGCTGTCTTGCTGGTCACTCACGACGACAACGCCGCCGCCCGCGCGGGACGCACGGAAACGATTCAAGATGGGCGGCTGGTGCATGATCCGAGTATAATTGCAGAGTGACACTTGAAGTCGCGATTTAGAGTCTTTCAATGCGTCATCCGCGCGATTTGCGCGAATGTTTCCAAGACAAGAGTTGGTCTTTTTGGTTGTGGCAAACCAGCCACGCTGGATTCCATTCGGAGGCATTCATGGCAACTGTTCCCAAACAAAAGCTGACTCCGGACGAATATCTCGCCATCGAACGGAACGCCGAACAAAAGAGCGAGTATTTTGCCGGCGAAATGTTTGCAATGGTCGGTGCCAGCCGAAGGCACGATACGATCGTGGGGAATTTGATCCGTGTCATCGGAAACGAATTTCTTAATCGGCCTTGCTTCGTGTTTACGTCGGACATGCGAGTCAAAGTCAGCCCGACGGGACTCTACACTTACCCGGATATTTCCGCGCTCTGCGGCGATGCGGAATTTGACGACGAGGAAGTGGATACGCTGCTCAATCCCACCGTCTTGTTCGAAGTGCTTTCAAAATCCACCGAAGGCTACGACCGTGGCAAGAAGTTCGAACACTATCGTCGCGTGAATTCGTTGCGTGATTACGTTCTGGTGGCGCAAGACAACGTGCATGTCGAGCACTTTTCCAAGCAATCCGACGGACGGTGGTTGCTGACCGAATGGAACAAAGTGACTGACCGCTTCCAAATCGACTCGATCGA
>CAUZVF010000736.1:0-3986 GCA_963582955.1 Planctomycetota bacterium | reverse complement strand
TTCCCTCTGGCGGGTTTTGCACCATGGCAGGTACTCCTGTTGCTAGTTCATGTTGTGGAAAAGTTAGTATCGCGGGCCGAGACATTTCAAAACACGATGAGTCTACTTCAAGGCCCCGCTAGGCACGGGAGACCATCCGCTGCTGTAAGACTGTCTGCACGAGAATGATTGCGTCATACCGTGGAAGCCGGATATCATTATGCAAAACAGATCTCTTGGAATCCAACGATTTTCGCTGAGTAATCCATGCTTCAACTGAATAGTCGTGCCTTCATCCATCATGGCAGGCTGACGCGACGTGCAATGTTGCGAGCCGGAGCATTGGCGTTTGGCGGATTGACTCTGACCGATTTATTGCGTGTGCCGACGTGCGCTATGACGATGGGACGCGCCAAACATTGTATTTTCGTCTTTCTGAATGGCGGCCAGTCGCAGCTCGACACTTTTGACATGAAGCCTGATGCGCCGGAGGGAATTCGCGGTCCGTACCAACCGATCGACACAAATGTTTCTGGGATTCAGATTTCCGAGAAGTTGCCGCGACTGGCTCGTCTCGCGGACAAGTATGCGATCGTGCGTTCGGTGACACACCATCTGAGTGCTCACAACAGCAGCGCGGCTTACGCCTTGAGCGGGCATTCGCCCGGCACCGATCAAGACATCGTTCCGACACCGACGGATCATCCGACGTATGGTTCGATCGTCGCGCGAGTGAAGCCGTCGCCGCCTCGAATGCCAAGTTTTGTGCTGACACCACGACTGCTGTTCGACATGGGATTTCCCACGCCAAGTGCGGGCGGCGGCTGGTTGGGGCAGACCTACGATCCTTTTCCCGTGGCTCGCAACCGCATGATGTCTCGTGCCCCGAAATGGGCGGGCAAGCTCCCCAAGCCTGAAGGACTTCAGTTGCCCGCCGACGTGACCGCAGGACGCTTAACGGGAAGACAGAGCCTATTGGGTCGCATCGACCGCGAATTTGAACGCACTCAGGACGACGCCTCGATCCGAACTCTCGACGCCCACCAACAGAAGGCGTTGCAGTTGATCCTGTCCGAGGACACGCAAGCGGCGTTTGACTTGAGCCGTGAACCAACCGCGATGCATGACCGCTATGGACGCAGCGAAATGGGGCAAGTGCTGCTCTTGTCACGTCGGTTGATCGAAGCGGGAGTGCGATTTGTCACGGCGAATGCGGTTTCGAATCCTGAAAATACACGTCTCTCGCCATTTCAGATTTGGGACACGCACTTTGACCACTTTCGACTTTACAACGATAATTTGCTGCCCGAGTTTGATAGGTCGTTGTCGGCATTGATTTCTGATCTGGACGAGCGTGGACTTCTCGACGAAACATTGATCATGGTGATGGGAGAAATGGGCCGCACGCCGCGCATCAACAACGCCAAAGACGGCGGCCGAGACCATTGGGGAAGAGCCTACAGTGCTGTGTTTGCTGGCGGCGGAATCCGGTCGGGTCAAATCCACGGCAGCACCGATCGTCACGCATCCGAGGTGAAAGACCATCCCGTTAAGCCCGATGACATTGCCGCGACGGTGTTCGAAGCACTCGGCATTCCGCACGATTTGACATTGAAAGACATGACCAACCGGCCGCGGCACATCACGGATGGGAAACCGGTGACGCAGCTTTTGGGTTGATTGTGACCAACTTCACGTAGGGTGCTGTCAAGCTCGCACAATTCGCGGTGCGTCTTCGCAAACCAATCAATGGTCAAACTACGATTGAAGTACTTGTTGGATTAATCTGCGAACGCGGACGCACCGACAGTTCGGGTTTGCTCGACAGCACCCTACAGCTACGCGAATAACTCGTTCACAACGCGTCCGCCATTGGCGAGCGGTACAGGTCGGCCTTCCTTGTTCGTGATGAAACTGTGCGGATCGATGCCGAGTGCATCGAAGATCGTTGCGGTCAGGTCTTCCGGACTGACGGGATGCTCGGCGGGATACGCGGCGTGTGCGTCGGATTTGCCGTACAATGTGCCGCCCTGGATTCCCGCTCCTGCGAAGACAGCCGGGAAGCAGTAGCTCCAGTGGTCGCGTCCGTCGGCGTTGCCTCGGTTTTCGAACTTAGGAGTTCGGCCCATCTCGCCGACGCAAACGACGAGAGTTTCATCCAACAGGCCGCTTTCGCTCATGTCGTCGAGCAACGCCGAGAATCCTTGATCCAATCCTGGCAGCAGATGATTCTTCAGGCTCGGCGTCAGTCCTTCGTGCGAATCCCATCCAGACGGAGCGCCGTCGGGCATGTCCCAGATGACCGTCACGAATCGTGCACCGGCTTCGATCATCCGCCGGCCGACGATCAACGACTGTCCGAACAAATGTCTTCCGTAACGGTCACGCAGCTTGTCGGATTCTTGGCGGATGTCGAGCGCGTCGCCAAGTTTTCCCGAGGTTAGCATTTCCCAAACCGTTTGCCGGACGTTGTCATAATTTGTTAGCAACGATGACTCGGTCAACGCACGCTTTCCCGTTTCGAATTGTTCCAGCAAACTCTGGCGACGATTCAGCCGGTCGAGTGTCATGCCGGAATCCATTGCCATCCCTTGAAATTGGAAGCTGAGCTCTTCCTCAGTGCAATCGCGGTAGTAGGGATTATCGAGATGCTTACGCTTCCGAATTTTGGTAGCCATCGCGTTGTATTCCGGTCCCAACCAGCCGGCATACTGGCCGAGCCGGTCGTAGATGCCGCCGAGTTGGATTTCGCCATGCCGGTTGGGCAGATAGACATAGCTGGGAATCGTTTTTGCTTTGCCGCGTGCCGCGTGCCGATCGAGATACTCGACGACCGACCCCATCGCCGGCCAATCGTTGGGTGCCGCATTCACGTTGGCCGGCCCACGTTCGGCCGGCGGCATCGGGTGTCCGGTCTGAATGTAATGAGCCGCGTTGTGGTCATTTTGCGAATGATTCAAAGTGCGGAGCACACAGTATTTATCAGACCGTTGTGCGAGTTGCGGCAAGTGCTCACTGATTCTGAGTCCCGGCGTCCGGGAATCAATCGGATTGAAGGGGCCGTGAACTGTACTCGGCGCGTCCGGCTTCATGTCGAATGTCTCTAACTGGCTCGGACCGCCGAACAGATAGAGGAACATGACCGACTTTGCCCGCGCGCTACGAGCAGAACTTTTACTGCCGGCTTCGGCAGCGAGGAGCTGCGGCAGGCTGAGCCCAAACAAACCAGCACCGCCAACTTCGAGCAGATTTCTGCGAGTGAGACCGTTGCAGACTTGCTGCGGACGTCCCTGAATCTTCAGCACGTGAATACCCCTTCTCACAATTGACGCGGGTTAACGTCTCTCATGGTATGCCGTGATTTGGGGCGAGGTCAACGTAGTCAGGCAAAGACCTGCGGCAACACGACCGTCGATCGGAACGCCGCTTTGTTGACATACGACTCGATCGCGATTCGGGGGATCGCCAGGGCATCCAACTCATTGAAGCGGCTGTAACCGCCATGAAACGTGAACGCCCAGCGGATTCCGTGTTTGGCGAGGATTTCACGCGTTGTTGTGTTGAAGGCGTCTTGGGATCCCACGGGATAACTCAGTGACGTGACTTCTTCACTAAGTTCGTGTTCGATTCGCAGTTTCGATTCGTAAATCTCGATTTCTTGTTCATCGGCCGACAAACTTGAGAGGACGGGATGGTTGACTGTGTGCGCACCGAAACACATCCCGCCGTTGCGCATTTCCGCGACCATATCCCAGTTCATCCACAGGTCATTCGCTTGCTCGATCGGACATCTTCCACTTCCAGTCGCATCTGCGAGGAAACCGAGATACGCCTCGTTCTCGTCGCCCGGCATGGCTTTGTAAACTCGCAGCAATCGTGTGATCGCATTTTTTCGTGATGGTTCATCAAACTCGACGGCGTCGCTCGTCCAATCGTTTTCAGGGATGCCGTTTTGGTGACTCATCTGTACGACCCACGCGATCTCGTCCCACCAGGGGACTCGGGGT
>CAUZVF010000735.1:0-3997 GCA_963582955.1 Planctomycetota bacterium | reverse complement strand
ACCATGCCCGAGAACTTGTGCGTCGTCTTGATTTCCGTTTGACTCCCAAACATGGCAGTTGGCTGAACATCTCAGAAAACGAGCTCAGCTCAATGACGCGTCAATGCCTGCAAGGACGACGCATCGGAGACATCGAACAACTTCGTGACGAAACACAAGCCTGGGCCACCGCCAATAACGGCAAACAACGCGGCGTTGACTGGCAGTTCACAATCAACCAAACACGCAACAAGCTCAAGTCCCTTTACCCTAAAATCGAAGTTTGACAAAGCACTCGTTGTGGATTTCGCGGTCGTCATTCTTGCGTGATATGGCATTCGACACACGACGTCGCCAACACTTGCGGGTTGATGCGATGATTGTCTTCGTGGTACGGGGCGAGTTCGGCGTGGCAGTGCCGGCAGTCCGTGCCTCTTTCGAGAGCGACTTGGTGGGCCTTTGCGAAGTGCCAAAAACCGGGCCGTTGTTTCGCGATGAGTAATTCAATCTCGTGGCAGGAAATGCATGAGTTCGACTGCTTGGCCAATTCCACTTTCGGGGCCGGTGATTGATTCAGGATGCTTCGCGCGGCGACTCGTCCGGTGAGAATACAGGGGCCGAGGAATGTGCCTTCCAACGCCGCTTTTCCGTTGATGCCGGCGAGGCCCGTTAACTCACCCACCGCAAATAGCCCGTGAATCGGCTTTTTCTTTTTGTCGAGAACTCGGCAATTTCGGTCGATGGCGACTCCGCCCATACTCTTTCGAGTCAGCGGAAACGCCTGCATTGCAAAAAACGGCGGCGTTGTGAGCTTTGGTGATGCTTGATTACTGAACTTCGGCCTTCCCGGTCCGAATCGCGCGAAGTCTTTGTCTTTGCCCTGATCAACAAGCATGTTGTAACGTTGAACCGTCGCGACCAGATTCTTCGGTGGCAGACCGGCTTTCTTTGCGAGTTCTTCGATTGTATTGGCGGTCTTGACGAGATTTGGTTTCCGCAGGATCTCGCGATCGACCTTTTTGAAATCCGCCCAGTCGGTACCTGAGATCGTGAATTCCGTCTTTATCGCTTCGTCAAAGATGAACCACAGCGTGGCCCGTTCTTGGCGCAACAACGGAGGCATGACTTCTTTGGCCCAGTTGTGCAGGTTGGCGAAACGACGGCCATCGGGATTGACGATGATCCCCCACATGTTGGCCGCGCTCAACCCGCGATTGGTATCGGGGTAGCGGGGATCGGGGATGCCTGTGAAATAATTCCATTGGTAGTCCATCTTCACCAGGTCAGCGCCGACTTGGTGTGCCATTTTGTGTCCGGAGCCGACCGAGTTGCGGCCCGATCCAACAAGAATTCGTTGTGGAAACCGGAACTCGGCCGGCCAAAACTCGCGAACCATATCCAGATTGCTCTGAAATCCACCCGTGGCGAGAATGACGGATTTGGCGCGAAATGATGTTTCGGTTTTCGTGCGCGTGTCGAGGGTCGCGATGCCGACGACTTTTTCGTTCTCGGTCAGCAGTCGTTCGGCTTTTGTGTTCCAGACGAATCTGATATTCGGATATTCGAGGCACTGGCGATAAATGGGAGTCACCAGTCCAATCCCGCGGCCGGAGGGTTGGTGGAATCGGTCGACCGAGTTGCCGGGAGCAGTGCCCAATTCCGCGTCGAATTTGACTCCCAGTTCGTCGAGCCAATCGTAGATTTCATGTCGTGAGTGATCGACGTAGTATCGCACCCAGCCAACGTGAGCGTCCTCGCCCCATTTGACGAAATCCTGGTACGCCAGATTGGGTGAATCCTTGATCCCGGCATTTTCTTGCAACGGCGTGCCGACAATACAAACTCCGCCCTGAGACATCACGGCATGTCCACCAAAGACAGACGACATATCGATGACGGTTACCTTCGCACCGCCACGGCCGAGGTCGAGTGCAGCCGACAAGCCTGAAATCCCGGCACCGACGATGACGACATCCGATGTTCGTGCTTTTTCTTGATCTGATTCATCCTGCGTCTGTTTCTCACTGGCCAGATTCTGATTGCCGGGATTGACAGTGTCGCTCGCCCGCACGGACGTCCTTACAAGAGGTCGCAACTGAATCCACAACACTATTGCCGCGATACAGATTAGGACAATCGAATTTACGGTCTGAAGAATCCTCATGAAATTCACCTCGGGTTCAAAGGAAATGAACACCCAGCTTGCAGTAATCTACAATTGACAAGCCTAGTGGGTTGAGAGGCTTAAGAAAAACTGACGTTCGTATTTTTGCTAGCCGCGGACAACGTGAGCAGTGCTTGTTGAGGCGCGCGCCAGATGAAAACGTACCGATAGGAAACCGTGGGCTAGCACCCAATGCCACTCACTTTCGATGCAACATTCGGGAAACCATTGATGGGGGCCAGGAACCTAACGGTTCCCGCTAGCCTGGTATTTTGAGCTTCATTGCTCTTGGCTAGCGGGAACCGTGAGGTTCCTGGCCAAAACGGATAACTGTCCGACTCGTCATTTAACTTGACGAAACGATACCGTCGGTAAAGTGAGTGCCATTGGCCTTGCGCCCAGCGGCTCATTTATCTCTCATCTGCCGCTCGGCTAGACCCAAACAAAACTGAGGGCGGCGCTCGCTTCCGGGCCTATCAGTTGCACAATCGTAAGTTGTCAGGCGAGCCCGCCCTCAGTATTCTTCGCATGTGTCATTCCACCAAACTGGAGGAGAATTGTGGCTGAACGAGTTGTGATCATCGGGTCGGGTCCAGCAGGCTGGGCGTCGGCAATCTATGCGTCGCGGGCAAACCTCGAACCTCTTGTGTTCGAAGGAGCGATCACGCAAGAGAATCAGGAACAAGGGACGCTGCCGTTGGGGCAACTCAACCTGACAACCGAAGTTGAAAACTATCCAGGCTTTCCAGCCGGGAATCTGGAATCGTATCTCGACAATTCCATTGATGAAAAGAAGCGGACCTACATGGCTCCGCATTCCGGCGACGGAGTTAGCGGTCCGGAACTGATGGAGTTGATGCGTCAGCAAGCCGTCAACTTTGGCACGCGAGTGATCACCGACGACGTCGTCAGCGTCGACCTATCGCAGCATCCGTTCAAATTGACGACGCTGGCGGGCGAAAGCCACGAAGCACTGACGTTAATCATCGCAACCGGGGCGCGCGCTAACTATTTGGGTTTGGAATCGGAAGAGGCATTCAAGAACCGCGGTGTCTCGGCATGTGCCGTGTGCGACGGTGCGCTGCCCCGCTTTCGCGACAAGCCACTTGTTGTGGTTGGCGGCGGTGACAGCGCGATGGAAGAAAGTAATTATCTGACAAAGTTCGGATCAACCGTCTACGTTGTGCATCGCCGCGACGCATTCCGTGCCAGCAAGATCATGGCGCAGCGGACCATCGATAACGAGAAGATCGATGTGAAATGGAATTCGGTTGTCGAAGAAGTGTTGGGAAACGACGAAGCTGGAGTGACCGGCGTTCGAATCCACAATATTGTCGAAGACAAAACCGAAGAATTGGAAGCGTCGGGGTATTTCGCCGCGATCGGCCATACTCCAAACACGGACTTTCTGGACGGCCAGCTCGAAACGAATGAAAAGGGATACGTCAAGTGGACCACGCCAGCCCGGACTTACACGAGCGTCGACGGAGTTTTCGCGGCCGGCGACGTGGCTGACGACTATTATCGGCAGGCAATCACCGCCGCCGGCACGGGCTGCATGGCCGCATTGGATGCCGAACGCTGGTTGGCGTCGAACGGTTACGAGTAATGCCGTTTTTTTCTCGAGCGCTTAGGCATGCGAAAGTCGGTCTCGCGAGACGTACGGACATACCGTGAGCAATCGATACTGGGTCCCGCTCGGCTCGCGAGACCTACTGAATGTTGCCGTACTTAATATGCTGACCGAAACCGGATGTCAGCGGCTCAGCAATTATGTGTTCGCGTTGAAATGACCTCATGTCGGATTTTCTGAACCGATTATCGAACGATCTCGATCACTTGTCGAATCAGTCA
>CAUZVF010000734.1:0-4002 GCA_963582955.1 Planctomycetota bacterium | reverse complement strand
GCACGGATTGGTGAAGCGATCTTCTATGACGCCGACCGTTCGCTCAACAGTTGGTTCAGTTGCCACACCTGCCACACCAACGGGCACACGTCCGGACTGACATTCGACACATTGAACGACGGCAGTTACAACACTCAAAAGCTGACTCCGTCGTTGCGAGGGGTTGCTCACACCGGTCCGTGGACTTGGCAAGGATGGCAAACAAACCTGCATGCCGCGATGAGGAAGTCGTTGACATCGACGATGCAAAGCCGGAAACCGCCAACCGACGATGACACCAAAGCTCTGGTGGCATTCCTGTCGACTCTGAAACATCTCCATAGTCCACACCTCGAAAAAAATGGCCGACTGACCCCAAGTGCTCAACGGGGCAAGCAAGTGTTTCGTGGAAAAGGCGGATGTGTGAAGTGTCACGCAGGTGACTACTTCACAGCATCGGACACCTTCGACGTGGCCCTGGGCTCATTTGGTTCGAAACTAACGAAACACAATCCGCCATCGTTGCGGGGGCTGTTCTCCCGCCGGCGGTTTCTACACGACGGGCGAGCGAGGTCTTTGAAAGAAGTGCTTGGTCGACATCATCGCCCCGAAGACGTTGGTGGCGATCCTCTCGACCGCGACGAATTGCGAGAATTGATCGCGTTTCTGAAATCTCTTTAGAACTCCGTCGGATGTTTCCGGTTGAATGGCGTAGAAAACAACTCCTTTCTTCGTTCAATCTTGTACCGGGACATTCTTATTGCAACGTGATTCAATCCATCGCATTGCGTCGGCAACACGGGTACTATAGATTGTTTGGCGATTCTTTAACTGTTATTTACAGACGCTCGGCCTGCCGCCAAATCGGTGTGGGACAAGCACTTCTGTCCGAGTTAGTTGCGACGAATCGACTGCGTTTCCGGTTTTGGTTGCGGCTGTGCCGCTCGGTCTTATTTCGATCCTAACATGGTCCTTTTCACGAGCTTCACAACACATGTCTGACGCAGCCAGTCAACAATCGATTGAGAGACTCAATCAAGCTTACAACCAAATTCGCGAGCAAATGTCGCGGATTATCGTGGGGCAAGACGCGGTTATCGAGCAGATGCTGATCGCGCTGTTCAGCCGGGGTCACTGTCTGTTGGAAGGCGTGCCGGGACTCGCGAAAACGCTGATGATCAGCACGCTGTCACGGTGTTTGTCGATGACGTTTAGCCGTATTCAGTTCACTCCCGACCTGATGCCGGCCGATATCACGGGGACCGATGTCTTGCAAGAGAACCGCGACACGGGGCAACGCGATTTTCGATTCTTGGAAGGCCCGTTGTTCTACAACGTGATTCTGGCCGACGAAATCAACCGGACACCTCCGAAAACTCAGGCCGCGCTGTTGGAAGCCATGCAAGAACGCCAAGTCTCGGTGGGGCGTGTCCGTCATCAACTCAGTGACCCTTTCTTCGTGCTGGCGACGCAGAACCCGATCGAGCAAGAAGGGACGTACCCGCTGCCGGAAGCTCAGCAGGACCGGTTCATGTTCAAAGTGTTTGTTGACTATCCGAATTTCTCGGAAGAGAAACAGATCGCGAAACAAACGACGACGATCGAGGAAGACAAAGTCGACAAGGTTCTTTCGGCCGACGAGATCTTGGAACTTCAGCGGATTGTGCGGCAGGTTCCCGTGACCGACCATGTAGTCGAGTACGCGTTGGCACTGGTTCGGCAGACACGCGTTGGACAAGACGGAGTCCCCGACTTCGCCAACGACTGGCTCAGTTGGGGCGCCGGGCCGCGGGCCGTCCAATTCCTATTATTGGGTGGCAAGGCACGCGCGTTGCTGAAGGGCCGGACACACGTTTCGACCGAGGATATTGCGGCGCTGGCAGCTCCGGTGTTGCGGCATCGCATTGTGACCAACTTCGCGGCGGAAAGCGAAGGCATGACGTCGGACCGCGTCATCGAAAAACTAATCGAGGTAACGCCGTCTAAAGAAGGCGAACTGACAAGTGACCCAAGACTACAGAAGATTTTTGCGGCCTGAAGAACTTTCGCGAGTTTCGCGACTGGAAGTGCGGGCGCGGCATATCGTCGAAGGGTTTCTGTCGGGGTTGCACCGCAGTCCGTATTTCGGGCAATCGATTGAATTTGTTCAGCACCGGGAATACGTTCAGGGAGACGATCATCGCCGGATCGATTGGAAAGTTTGGTCGAAGACCGACAAGTACTATATTAAGCAGTACGAAGAGGACACGAACCTCCGCACGACTCTGTTGGTCGACGTCAGCGAATCGATGCTTTTCGGCTCGGGCGCGATGACGAAGTACGAATATGGCTGCACGGTCGCTGCTGCTCTGTCATACCTGCTTCTGCGGCAACAGGATTCCGTCGGACTATGGGCGTTCGACCAAGGCGTGCGTGGACGCGTTCCCCCACGCAGCAAGAAGAATCACCTGAACGCCATCCTGGCGGCACTCGGAAACGAAAACCCCGAGAAAAAGACCGACATCTATGACGTTTTACGGCAAGTTGCGGAAGAGCGGTCAAAGCGCGGGATGGTCGTCATCATTTCCGACTTGTTTGTCGATCGCGAAGGCTTGTTCCGCGGCTTGCGGTTGCTGCGTCATCGCGGCCACGACGTCTTGATCTTTCACATCATGGACGACCAAGAGTTGGACTTTTCGTACACGGGAACCACCCGGTTCGAAGGCATGGAAGAGATGGGCGATTTGGTGTGCGACCCACGATCACTACGGGAAGGATATCAAGCAGCGATCGACTCGTTTTTGGAAGAGTTGCGGATTCGTTGCTCGAAAAACGTGATCGACTATCAGACCATCCGGACCAGCGAACATCTGGATGCGGTATTGGCTCATTACTTGAACCGTAGAATTGGAATGCGGCAAACAAAAAGGGCGTAGCAGTTATCTCAAGATTCTCGTAGCTGGATTCGCAAGAATTCAGGTGCGCCAACAATCGACGAAAACCTGAGTTTTTGCAAACTCAGCTACCACCATGGACGCTTGGCTGGCACAACATTTCTTCAACCCGGCATTCGCCGCGGCAGGTGCCGCGCTGGTCGCGTCGCCGATCATTATCCACCTGATTAATCGGATGCGATTTCGACGCGTGCGGTTTGCGGCGATGGAATTCTTGTTGCAGAGCCAACAGCGCAATCGCCGTCGCGTCTTGATCGAGCAGTTGTTGCTGTTGCTGCTTCGGATTCTGATCGTGCTGCTATTGGTCGCTCTGATCGCCCGTTTGATTTTGGATCCAAACGAAATGTCGATCTTTCACGGAGCCAAGTCGCATCACGTTGTGCTGCTGGACGATAGTGGTTCGATGCGCGACCGGTTGGGTGAAACGACCGCATTTGAAGATGCGATTGATGTCGTCAAGAAACTGGTGGCCGAGGGCGCCCGCCGGCCGGACACTCAGAAGTTTTCGTTGTTGCTGCTCTCGAATCCGGAACAGCCGTTGTTTTCTCAACGGGATGTCAACGACGTGTTTATCGCCGAGTTGGAAACAAAACTCGAAAACGTGCGGTGTTCGCACCGGTTGTTGGATCTGGTTGCTGGATTCGAGGCGGCTCGCAAGTTATTGGCCGAAGAAAAAGTGACGGTCAAACATTTGCATGTCATCTCGGATTACCGCAAGGTTGACTGGACCGACCAGAAGGCTTTGGGTTCAGTCGCAACGGCGCTGGATTCCAACGGTGTCACGTTGAATTTCGTCCGTACGGTCGACAAACGAAATCAAAACGTCGCGGTGACCCGGCTCGAAGGAGATCTGCAGATCGCGGCGACCGGCGTGCCAGTTCGCTTCACCGTCGCCGTCGAAAACTTTGGAGATCAAGTCGCCAACGATGTGCGTCTGACCGTCACGCAAGACGGACAGCGACTTCCGCTGAGTATTCAGTTCGAAAAGATCGAGGCTGGAAAAGAGGTCGAAAAGGAATTCGACATTTCGTTCAATTCGCCGAAGAAGCACCGCCTCGAAGTCGCTCTGGCCAACGACGCGCTGCCACAA
>CAUZVF010000733.1:0-4012 GCA_963582955.1 Planctomycetota bacterium | reverse complement strand
CCACAAATTGCTGCGTTCTTACTCTCTCAGGGTGCCAAGCCGACTGATCGATTCTACCGAGAGTCGTGGGCTAGAAAGCTGCTGAAAGAGGCGGGGTTCACAATTCGTAGATAACCGGTGTCGAGACCGTAGCAGTCCGCCAGAGCCGTATCGAAACATCTCCATTCAACTCTGTTCGCCAGGCATATAGGCGGGCGAGCCAATCAACGCTCCGCTTTGAGTCAGCCGTTCGTTGTCATGTGTCACCTGCCGGGCCAAACCGAAATCCATAATCACCGGCTCGCTCTTGTTGTCGATCATAATGTTGGCCGGTTTCAGGTCGCGATGGATAACGCCTTCGTCGTGTGTGCTTCCTGCAGCGCAGCCGCCAGCTTGCGGACGATGATGGCCACCTTTCGTTGGCTTTGGGGTTTGTCGGGGTTGATGTATTCCGACAGCGGCTTTCCTTCGATGAATGCCATCGAGATGAAGTGCTGCCCGTCGAGTTCGCCGACATCGTAAACGGGGCAGATGTTCGGGCTGCGCAGCGTCGCGGCGACTTGGGCTTCGCGGTAAAAACGTTCCAGCAATTCGGAACTCTCGTCACCACCGAACTTCGGGATCTTCAGCGCCACGTTTCGATGAAGCCGAGTGTCCTCAGCCAGATACACCGCGCCCATCGCGCCCTGCCCGAGGGATTTGATGATGCGATAGCGTCCGAACGTTTCCGGAATGATGCTGTGTTTCGAAGTACTCGGTTTCGAGTCGCTGGCACTTGGCGCAACGGTATCGCGATCGTTGACATCACGTGGCTGACGAGTCTTGTCGGACATTCCTGGTCTCCGACAAGTATTCAATCACGGTCGAGGTTTGGATTCAACGTGCGCAACCAATGGTTGATTGTTCTGAGCGCCGAAAGTGCCGATCGGTGACGAAAGTCCGGCAAACGGTTCAGAACAAACACGCCGTGCGTGCGCTGGCGACTTGACGACATCCACCATCGATCGCATAGTGCTCTGGAGTATGAGAAATCAGTTGGCGGATCATGAGTTACGTTCGAATCGACTCTTGAAGATTTGCACTGATACGCCTCTGTTGGCGAGCGGTCGGCGTGAGCCGACCGACATCACGCTGTAATTCACGTACCGGTCGGCTGACGCCAACCGCTCGCCTGGATTATTCGGGCTAGTCCAGTCGTGTTCTAATTCGCCTATTGGTCGAAAAGAGCTGCCATGAGACGATTGATGTTGATTCCGCTTACACTGATCTACTCAATCGTTATGCTGACCTACGGTCAGGAGACGAAGTCGCTCGACGCAGCGGACCAGCAATCCGCGAAGAAACCGACGGTTGCGCGGTCTGTTCAAGAGCCGAAAGACTCTGCCTTGACGGCAAAGGGCAACAACAGGTTAGACAATAACCTGAAATGCGTCGATCTGTCGGACCTGAAGGGAATGCTTCCCCTGACGGTGAACCGTTCCAAACAAATCCTGAGGCAGACCGAAGATTGGGAGCATAGTACGTGGAAACTCGCCGACAAGAATCTCGATTCGGTGGGCTATCCTTCGGTCGTCCTCAACGATAGGGGGAACAATCCCGACGGCAAGTATTATCTCTATTACGGGCATCATGATCCGACTTCCGGGATTGGCTGCGCGATTGCCGATTCGATTGAGGGGCCCTATCGCAAGCTGGCTGAACTCGATCCGGACAGGAAACACAGCATGGTGCTGGTCAATCCGCATTACCCCGCTCCTGTGGGTGATCCGTCACACTATTCGACACCGAGTGTGGTCTGGAATGAGGATGAAAAACTCTGGTTTATGTACTTTCACTACTACAATCATTTCCACCGACTCTGGGAAGAGGACCCGAATTATCCCGGAGGTGGCAACCAGATGACTGCACTGGCGACGTCGCCGGATCTGGCCTCACACAACTGGGAGATCGTGAAGGATCCTGCTCACGGAAAGGTGAGTGTGCACGACATAGCCGCGATCATGCCCACGACAAAGAAGTCCTGGATGTACGGCACGTCGTCCTACAACGCCATTCAGCGGCTGCCGGACGGCGAATGGCTGGCGTTTTTGCGAGGTACGTCGAACAAAGGCCTGCCGACAGTGGGTTTTGCCAAGTCCAAGGACGGCAGAAAGTGGGATTACTTTCGCCAGAACCCGGTAATCGGTGGCAGCGCCCGGTCCAAGAGAAAACGAGGGATCTATCGTTCCGGATTTGTCGGCTACCTGGGAAAAGATCGCAGAGGAAAGCACAAGTTCCTGGTGGTTTGGACCGAGAGCGTTTTCGGCGCGGACGTACCCAGGGTTCGCTACGGCTACACAACGGATTTCGTCGGAATAACACGGGATCGGCGCGGCTTCGCCAAGTGGTCGGCTGGTGACGGATTCATAAGCCCCTGGCGCGAGGGCGATCAGTTGTACCTGTTTACCGGCAAACAACTCCACGTGATGAAACTGCCGGTGGGATCAAAATAGCACTCTGTTCGGCGCGGCCAAAACGACGCTTCGACTAAGTCCAACTCGAACAGAAGGCAACAGAGGGAACAAAGAAGAGAGTCGATTGAAATCTTCGTTTCCTCGGTTGTCTTCTATTCAAAAACCTGTGTCCAAAGCTTGACTCAAATGCAACACGATTCAACAACAAAGCAACTTGGCCTGTATTGCGCACCGAAATCTATCGTAGGGTGCGTCGAGGTCGCGAAAACCAGTGGTGCGTCCGCGCAAGCCAGCGAATCCGAAATTCACGCTATGCAGAAACGCCAGTTAACTAGCGACCGAAGACGCACCAGCAAATCAGCTTGCTTGACAGCACCCTACAACCAGTGCGCAAAGCAGGCTGGTATGATAAGCTCATCATACGATCAGTTCGAGAGCTCGGGCATTTTCCAGATTCGCACGGTGGAATCGACGCCGGACGACACCAGATGTCGGCCGTCGGGCGTGAGGGCCAGAGACAGCACGGCTCCTCGGTGGCCCTCGAAACGGTGCACTTCGCGACCCGTTTGGATATCGAAGATCCGAATTGAACAATCGGACGGGCGGATGCCGTCACCCCACCAGCCGTCATTGGCACCACCGCCACCTGTAATCAGAAACCGATTGTCCGACGTAAATGTCAGCGTCCATTGCCAACTGTCGAAATCCAAATCGAGAATCCGTTGTCCGTCGGCGGCGTTCCAGACGAGCACTCTATTATCGGGCATTTTGACCTTACCGCACGTACCGCTGGCGGCGGCAATCATTTTGCCATCCGTTGAAACGGTGATTTTCGCTGTGCGATCGCGGAGACCGCGGTAGGATTTCTGAATCTGACCGGATCGACTGTCACGAATATGAATCGCACCCTGGCGACCCTCCCAGCCGCCGCAAAGAACGTCGCCGTTTTTCATGTACTGCAACACTGGAATGAAATGCCTGATCGTTGAGACTTTCTGTCCGCTCCGCAGATCGTAAAAGTGTGCCGCACCTTTTCCCTGAGTGACCAATCGGGAACAGTCGCTTTTGAATGAGGCCGAGCTGACCTGCAATGCCTCAATCTCTGCGATGGAGAACGATTTCGAAACCCGTCCATCGGGCACGTCAATTCTTTGGACGGTCGTTTTTCCGCAGACCCAGACATGATTACCGTCATTAGTGAATGCAACGCCATAGACCCACGTCCTGACGGCATGCGTCCACACTTCCTTACCGGAATCGAATTCCCAAAGCCGGGCCGTCCCATCCATGCCGCCGGATGCGATATATCGGCCATCGGGCGAAACGGCGACATGGTCAACGTGGGGATTAATCACCATCGGGTGCCGCAGCATCCCGACCAGTCCGGTCGGCAAGGATGTCTCGACGACGCGATCGGTTTGTTTCAGGGGCTGACCTGCCAGTCCCATCTCGTACACGGTTGTGATTTCCGATGCCGACAACGCCCGATCAAACATCGCCAATTCATCAACGATTCCCTCGAAGGGTTGCCCATACTTGATTCCGCTTCGAATAACGTATCGACCGTGCCCGGTGTAGTT
>CAUZVF010000732.1:0-4022 GCA_963582955.1 Planctomycetota bacterium | reverse complement strand
TGACCGGTTGCTGGAACCGGACGAGCGGATCACGAACGTTGTCGTGATGGGAATCGGCGAACCGTTGCAAAATCTGCCGGCGCTGCTCCCGGCAATCGAAATGATGACTTCTGAAGAGGGCTTAGGTCTCGGCGCGAGACGAATCACAATCTCGACAGTCGGCTTACCAAACAAGATAAAAGAGTTGGCGTCTGTCGGAAAGCCATTCAATTTAGCGGTGTCGCTGCATGCTCCCAACGATGAACTCCGCAATGAATTGGTGCCGCTCAACGACAA
Source organism: Planctomycetota bacterium (assembly GCA_963582955.1). GTDB lineage: Bacteria > Planctomycetota > Planctomycetia > Planctomycetales > Planctomycetaceae > CAUZVF01. The sequence continues at coordinate 3,746 of CAUZVF010000732.1, read as the reverse complement.
GATCGGTGTCCGAGCGATTCTGCATGCGGCCGACGACTACTTTGCCAAAACAGGCCGCCGAGTTACTTATGAGTACGTCTTGCTGGGAGGCATCAACGATCGGCCGAAGCATGCGCGGCAATTGGCCGCGCTGTTGAAAGATCGCAACGCGCATGTGAATTTGATACCGATGAATGACGTTGATTCGTTGCCGTTCAAGGCACCGGGACGTCCTGGTACTCAACGATTTGTCGAAACCCTGCAAGAATCGAACGTGGCGGTGACGATCCGAAAGCGAAAGGGAGCCGACATCGATGCGGCGTGCGGACAGCTTAGGCTGCAACAAGAAGCTCGTACCGCCGCGCTACCCGTTGTTCAAAACTGATCCTCGAATTCCGTGGGATCAAAATTGACGAGCATTCCATCGCGAAACACAAGATACGGAACGTTGCCTTCACTGTCGGGCGACCATTTGTAAACATGATCGCCGCGCCGGTAGTGTCCGCCTTTTGTGGTGATCCACCGGTGGTCGGATTCCGGCCGGCCATCGTGTCCCAACACGTGATTGACTGCGTCGAACGTCATGCCCGTCCTGATCTCATGCCTCAACAACCAGCGCAAGGCGGCCGGTGATTTGTCTTCGACGTATTGCTCGCGAAAGTGTTCCGCTTCGCCGCGCCGCGACTCGACATCGACAAACTGTGTCATTCCCGGCACACCGGCCTCGTACAGTGACTCGCAACCCGATATCGCGAAGACGATCGCGATAACGCCAACATTCATTGAATGACTAAGGTAGTGCATGTTGGGATCGAGAAATGGCAGAAAGGAAGTGAATTCGGCTCGGATAGCGACGCAGGGAGCGCGAGCGGCCGGCGGGATAATAGTAGAAATCAACAATTCGCAGCCAGTGCAATCCGCCGATTGCGGCCCGTCGTCGTCAACCAAGTGATTCGGACGAAGAGACGGGATCAACGCACAATTCCAGGGCTGTGTCCCACCATCACCAATTACCCGAGTTTCATCTTCTACGAATCTCGTTGCCGACCTATGATCCGCGCCCTTGGCGAGTTCCCGGCAATCGATGGAGACCGAAAATGCAAGCTACTGAAACGTGGCAGTCGTTATTCGAAAACTGGCCCGACAGCATGCCGCGCGAGGGCATGTTGGTCACGACATATCAGGAAACGATTCCATTCGTCAACTTTCTGATCTCAGGCGGAATGGTTTTGGTCGAGCGGGACAAACCCGATACCGTTGGCGCCCGCAAAGTGCTGATCCCCTATGAATCGATCGTCGCGCTCAAGATCGCCAGCCCCATGGAACTCTCCCGATTCCAAGTCATGGGATTTCAAGCACCGCTGTAGCCGGCGTCCACATCGCCATTGCGAACGGTGTCGAATCTTTGGCGTTACCGCATTGTCTGCACATCGCAAGTGCGACGAAATAATGCCAGATCGATCAATCACGCTTGTGCCAAGCCGACGGTGCAATTCTTCTGACATGCCCGGCCACGAGAGAGGCCGTGTTGGATTGCAATACCCGTGATATTCGCGGACACTGACTGCAATCTCACGATCAGGCGAGTCACATGCAACTTCGGTTCGTATACACATTTCAGGAGGGGACAACTCGTGCCGATTCGAATGTTTGCTGGAATTGTTGTGCTTTGCTGTTTGCCCCAAATCTCTACAGCGGTGCAGCCTGCTTCCAAAACTCGTAATGCCAAGGCCCAACTAACCGTGATCGATGTCTGGATCGGAACGAGCCGTGCAAAACCGAGCAAAGGGATCTATCACTGCACATTGAACACGAAGACCGGCAAACTCTCTGATCCAGAACTTGCCGCCGAAGTTGGTGGTCCCGGATTTCTGGCAATGCATCCCAGCGGCAGCCATCTTTATGCGGTGTGTTCCGTTGAAGGCAAACCATCGGTTGCTGCCTATGCCATCAAGAAACAGCAGGGCAAATCGTCGCTGGCGTTCGTAAACTCAATCGAGATCGGCGACGGTGGGGCGGCTCATGTCGCCGTGGATCCAACGGGCAAGACGATTCTCACCGCGCAATACGGCGGCGGATCGGTGGCTGTGTTCTCGCTCAATGAAAACGGTTCGATTCGGAAAAGGACGCAACTGGTTGATCACGAAGGCGGTTCCAACGTCGTACCGCGTCGGCAGGAAAAACCACATGCGCACTGGGTCGGATTTTCGCCGGACAACCGGTTTGCATTCGTTCCCGATCTCGGCATGGACAAAGTTGTGATTTACAAGGTCGACGTGGCGGCATCTCAAATCACGCCGCATGGTTTCGGCGAAGTCCCTCCGGGTGGCGGACCGCGTCACATGAAGTTTCATACGAGTGGCAAATGGGCTTACGTACTGAATGAACTCGATCTCAGCATTACGGTTTTCGATTACAACGCGAAGGCGGGCCGGATGACACCCAAGCAGACAATTCTGACGGTTCCGAAGGAGCAACTGGTAAAAGAGAAATTCAAGAGCGCATCGGAAATCCGCGTGCATCCCAGCGGCCGCTTTGTGTATTCCGCCAATCGCGGTCACGACACAATCACGGCCTTCCGTGTTAACCAGGACACGGGACAACTCTCGCTGATTGAACGCGAAAACGTCCGTGGTGCGACACCCAGAAACTTCAATCTCGATCCCTCCGGCCGGTGGTTGTTGGCGGCCGGACAGGATTCTCACACGCTGGCGTGCTTCGAAGTGGATCAAGATACCGGAGAATTGACCTACAATCGCAGCAATGTGTTCGCGCCGTCGGCAATCTGCGTGTTATTCATTCACGAGTAAGTTGGACGAAATTCCTCGATTTCCACGGTTTCTGTAACGCAGCCGCGTTATGCTATGCGTGGCGTTTGGCAGTCAAGACGGCAACCACTTTCCGGCACAGGAGACTCAAAATGAATCGCAATCGACGAGAGTTTTTGGAAGATGTTGGCAACGGGATGTTGATTGCCGGTTTGGGAGCTTCCTTAGCAGGAGATTTAGGAATCTCATCGGCCTTCGCCAACGAAGGCGCCGAATCGCTGTCCTTTGGAAAACTACAGCCAATGGTCAATCTGTTGCAGGAAACGCCGGTCGAAAAGCTGCAACCGATTCTCGTCAAGAAACTGAAGAACGGCGACACCGATTTGCGACAGATGATCGCGGCGGCCGCGCTGGCGAATGCCGAGACATTCGGCGGAGAAGACTATGTCGGTTTCCATACTGAAATGGCACTGCTGCCGGCCTATCAAATCGCTCAAGAATTGCCGAAAGAGCAGCAGCCGTTGCCGATTCTGAAAGTTCTTTATCGCAACACGCATCGCATTCAAGAAAGTGGCTGGGCGAAGAACAAAGGTTCTAAAACCAATCGATGCGGCGGAATTGCCGAAAGGCGCGAACGGAGCCAAAGTACTGCGTGACGCGACTCGCGCCGTTGATAAAGACCGCGCAGAACGCATTTTTGCCGGTCAGGTCAAGAAGTCGATCAAAGATGCCTACGACCAAATGCTGTGGATCGTGCAAGACAATGCCGACGTGCATCGGTTTGTTCTGGCGCATCGGGCATTCGGTTTGATTCAAATCGTCGGCGAACAAGATGCTCACACATTGTTGCGTCAATGTGTCCGATTTTGTTTGAAGTCCGAAGAGCGAGCCAAGGAACGCAAGTGGCCGGAACAACCAGTGCGTCGGTTGGTCCCGAAATTGTTGGACCAATACGGCTTGCTGGAACGCAAGCTCGGAACACGCCAGCCCGACGATGCC
>CAUZVF010000731.1:0-4033 GCA_963582955.1 Planctomycetota bacterium | reverse complement strand
CTTGTGCTAATCCTGCGGTCGTTCAAGAATTGTTTGTTGCCAACAAGAATCCGTTCGCCATCGACAAGCCCTTCGACACCCAGACCGGCTGTTGCGCGAAAGTCTGTCGGAGTCACCAATTGGATATCCTCGGCAACGGCACATTCAACCACGGCACTGGCCAAGGGATGTTCTGAACTTGCTTCAAGGCTGGCCGCTTGCCGTAGCAACTGTGCGCGACGGGTGTTTCCGGTGGTTTTGATTGAAACAACGCTTGGTCGGCCGGCGGTGATCGTTCCGGTCTTGTCAAACAAGATCGTGTCGAGCTTGTGTACCGTTTCCAGAGCGACACCGTCTTTGAATAAGACGCCAAACTCAGCACCTTTACCCATCGCCACCATGACGGCTGTCGGAGTTGCCAGACCCAAGGCGCAAGGACACGCCACGACCAGAACACTGACGGTTGTTTGGATGGCAATACCGATTTCACCCAACATCAACCACACGCCGCACGTGATTGCCGCGACGGCCAACACGCACGGCACGAAGATCGCCGCTACCCGGTCGGCCAACCGCGCGATCGGAGCTTTCGAACCCTGAGCGTCCCCGACCAGCCGGGCAATCCGCGAGAGCATCGTCTCGTCGCCGACATGGTCCGCTCGAAATCGAAAACTGCCCAGTTTGTTGATTGTTCCGCCAATGACGGTGTCTCCGACACTCTTTTCCATCGGAATTGGCTCGCCCGTAATGGTCGATTCATCGACCGCCGATTGGCCTTCCGTAATCGTGCCGTCGACGGGAATTCGTTCTCCGGGCCGAACGATGACCGTGTCACCCACGACGACATCGCCGATTGAAATGGACGCTTCAGTTTCGTCTCGCCACACACACGCAGTTTTGGCTTGCAAGGAAAGCAGCTTCTCGACTGCTTGCGAGGACTTCCGTTTGGCCCGCTCTTCCAACAAACGTCCCAAGAGAATGAACGCCGTGATCATCGTGGCCGCTTCAAAATGGACGGGAAATCGTGCCAGCACGGTTGATTGCAGAACGCCGACACTGCTGGCAACGGTCCCGATCAAACTGGAGACGAACGCCGTGCCGGTCCCCAACGCGATCAGTGTATCCATGTCGGCACGGCCGTGTCTCATGGCCTTCCAAGCCGAGACAAAAAACGGCAGTCCCACGCCAAACACGACCGGTGCGGACAACGCCATCAACAACCAATTCAGCGCGGGTATTCCAAACGAAACCATGCTGAGGATCATCACGGCAAGCGACAACGGCAGAGCCACGAGGAATCTCGTTAGCAGCGATCGATCCTGTGACCGCGGCGGCATCGAGTCTTCAGCCGTCGAATCAGGCAACGGCTCGAATACGAATCCCAGCGAGTCGATGGCCGATTGCAAATCCGACGGGCTGGGACCACGGCCTTCGGAAATCACGCGAGTCTCGCGAGTTGCCAGATTAACCGCCGCCGACCGCACACCAGGAAGTTCCGTCAGCGAATTTTCGATCCGGCTAACGCAGCCGGCGCAGTGCATCCCACCGACATTAAACCGAATCTCGTTTGTCGTTTCCGTGTCTGGTTCAGAGATCATCGACGTCTCGACAACACACATAAAATTCTGGGCAAGGCTTTGACGTGTCCGATTATAAACAGTCATCTTTCAGTTGCACGTTCCTTCGCGCTATAATAATTGTCTGTGTCGAAGCGGGCACGACGCCAGTTTTGGCAAACGGGATTATTAAACACCCGGAGGCAGCATGGCGACTCCAGATTCTTGCTTTCACCGGTTGGCACGGACGCTGATCGCACGATGCGTCGGTTCGTTGTGCCTATTCTCGATCATCATTGTTTTTGCGGACCAGTCGTTCGCCTTTCAGATTTCCCGACTCAGCGAGCCGACCGAGACGATTCAGCGGCAGATTCTGAATCAGACGATTTTCAAGAATCGTGATCAAAGAATTTGGCTTGGTCGAGCCGAACAACAAGTTGAAGCCGGAAACACCGCCGCTGCCCTGGCTTTGTTGCACGCAGTTCTGGAGTTCGAGAGTGACAGTGCCGCGCTGGGCGGTGAGTCGGGCACGACATTGGTCAGCATCCGCGCCGAGGCGATGCGACTGATCAGTAGTCTGCCGCTGGAGACTCTGCGGACGTATCAGCGAGTCTATGGTGACGCCGCACAGCGACTGCTGGACGACGCGCACGAAAAAGAGGATGCGGCGTTATTCGCGCGTGTTATTCGGCAGTACTTTCATACCGAAGCGGGATTCCAAGCCGCTGATTGGCTGGCCAGCCGGTGGCTCGATCGTGGACACTACTCGTTGGCTGCGTCGATGTGGGCTCGTCTTCTTTCGGAACGCACGCACCGACATCGGATCCATCCGAGGATCGTGCTGAAAGCGGCGATCGCGTATCAGTTTTCTGGAGATCACGGGAAGGCCGCGAAGACCTTGCGTGGTTTTGATTTGTCAACGATTAAAGTCGGTGGCCGCCGGATTCGCACGGCAACGATTCTTGCCGAATTAGCCAACTTCCGTGCGACAGGACGCGACGACAGCGAATGGGTCCAGGCACAGGGAAACGCCCGTCGCAATGGGAGCAGCATCGGCGGCGTCCCCTTTCTGATGCCCAAATGGTCGATTTCCTTGGCTGGCGAAGGCCATCAGTTCGGCCCGGTGGCAAAACGGGAAATGTCTAATTCCAACAACTCCGAATTGCCAAATGCTGTTGCGAATTATCCCATCATCGTCGGCGACCAAGTCATATTTCGCGATTTTTTCGGGATTCGTTCCATCGAACTCAACACCGGCAAACCGGTCTGGAAATATCCCAACGAACTGGCGTTAGAAGGGTTACTTGCCGCGTTTGGTGTGGCGAAGAAACCGGGCCCCGCATTCTCAAATGCGTTTGTCGGCAACACGGCTACGGGAATGCTGGCCAGCGACGGACACCTTGTGTTCTCGATCGAATTCTTGGACTCCGTCGAAAAAGAGGACGCGGCATCTCCGAAATTGAAAACACGGGCGCTTAAGATCCGTCGAAAACCGCGCCGACGCATTCCACCGATTCAACACGTGCAAATCGATAATCGGCTTGTCGCGGTCTCGATTCCGGTTTCCAAACAGGGTGCCGAGAGAATTTTGAAACCCATCTGGTCCGTTGGTGGACCGGCCAAACGTACGGGCTCGGACGATCGGCTGGCCGGGCATTACTTTCTGGGCGCGCCGTTGTATGCAAACGGCATGTTGTATGTGATTACCGAATTCGACCGGCAGGTGAATCTCGCCGCGATCGAACCGGCGACCGGCCGAGCGATTTGGGTGCAAGGGATCGCGTTGGTGCCCAATTCGATTCGTCGTGGAGATCAAATGCCCCGGTTCGCCGCCACTTGCGCGCCTGCGTCGGCTGACGGAATCATTGTCTGTCCGACCGGATGCGGAATTCTGGTGGGCGTGGATGGATTAGACGGAACACTGATGTGGGCCTACGATTACCGAGACTACAACGATCGCCGTTTCCGGGCGATGGCCACTCGAAATGCACAACTGGCAATGCGGTCTCGCGGACATGTCGGTTTTGCTTCGCTGCCGATGATCGAGCGTGACTTTGTCGTGTTTCTGCCCCGGCATTCGGCACGGCTGCATTGCATTCGGCTGAAAACGGGACATCGAGAATGGACACAGCCGTGCCCCGATGCTGAATATGTCGGCGCGATTGTCGACGATACCGTCATTGTTGTTGGCAATTCCAAAGTTCGCGGATTGTCCTTAACAACTCAGAAGCAACTTTGGGATGAGTACACAGGGCCTCCGTCCGGACGCGGCCTACGGATTGGACGCAAGTATCTTCTGCCGCTACGGTCGAAGCCCGTGGCATGCCTCGACATTGAAACCGGAAAACGATGCAACGTTGAACTTCGCGACAGCACAACGAGTCGCTGGTCAGACGTCGTCAGCACGGGTAAACCGGAATTCGATTTGATCCGGCCCGTCACCGCCCTTCCCAACCACGGACTGCGGCAATTCTATCTGCAACCGGGCAACCTCGTCG
>CAUZVF010000730.1:0-4034 GCA_963582955.1 Planctomycetota bacterium | reverse complement strand
TCGTTCGATCTCAGTGGTACACGCGCAGACGGACGTCGCTGTTGATACGACTCATGCTCGCTTTTCCAAGTCCGCGAGAATATCGGCCAAGGGCCGCCCGCCACCGGCGCGGCTACGACGATCTAATTCCTCTTTGCTAATCGCCGAGTTGTATTTCTCATACAATGATTGATCCACCACGGGCTCGAAATAACCGAGCAACCGATCAGATTCGTCGCAGAGTTCCAATCGCTGATCCAGGTTATGCAACGATTCGCGAGTTTTCTTATCGACAGTGAGTTTAACCATCGGCGTGCCTTCCCAAAGAACGGCCTTCCTCAGTGCGAAACCTATCGCGAGTGTGGCGTGACGACAAATTCAATCTTACCGTGCGTCGACAGCATCAGCCACATGAAACGGAATTCCAAGACCCATTGCACCACGGGCTTTCAATTCGATGATTGCAGAATCACCGTTATAGCAGTTCGCGAATCACTTCGCCCTGTTCCAACAGCGGAACGGCGCGGCCGAGTGGTGTTTGCGGCGTCTGATGTGGCTCAATGCCGAGGTGGTGGTACATCGTGGCCACGACGTCGTACGGCCACAGCGGGCGGTCTTTGGGGACTTCGCCTTTGGCGGTTGACGAGCCGATGACTTGGCCGTGTTGGTAGTTGCCGCCAGCCAGTATCATGCTTTGCAGATTTCCCCAATGGTCGCGACCGGCGTTGGCGTTGATCTTAGGAGTGCGGCCGAATTCTCCCCACACGACGACCAACACTTTTTTGTTCAATCCGCGTTCTTGCAGATCTTCGATCAGCGTCGTGACGGCCTGGTCCATACGGGGACAGCACGTGTTCATGCCCCATTCCAGTTTCTTGTGCAGGTCCCACCCCGAACTGCTCAGACCGACTCCAGGGTCGATGACAGTGACGAAAGTGACGCCCGCCTCGACTAAGCGACGTGCCAGCAGAGCTGTTTGGCCTGAGCGGTTTATCCCATACCGTTCGCGCGTCTTGATGTCTTCTTGCTCCAAATCGAAGGCAGCCCCGGTTTCCGCACCGGCGACCAAATCGAAGGCGGACTTGTGAAAATGTTGCCACGAACCCGTACCGTGTTGATTCAGCGGTTGCCGAATCTCGTCGAATTGAGAGAGAAGGCCGCGGCGCTTGATCAAGTCCTTCCTCGTCAGGCCTTCGATCGGAGCCAGACTGCGGACGCGAAAGTCTTTGTCTTGACCGGGATCTTTGCCGTCGCCGGTTCGCTTCTTGAGGATCTCCAGCGGGTTGAATCGGACTCCCAAGTACGCGGACCGGTGCGGGTAGTAGCGATGGATTCCCTGATCGTCCAACGGATAGCCGATCAGCACGTACGGTGGCAGGCCGGGATGATTGGGGCCGCGCAACATGGCAACGATCGAACCGCTCGACGGATGGCTGGACTTCTTGAACGGGTTGGTGCCGTGCGCTTTGGCGTCGTGTCCCGTTTGGCACCAGTGCATTCCGTGCTGGTGGTCGTTGTTGTCGTGACGCAAACTGCGAATAATGGTCACTTTGTCCATCAGCCGAGCGTGTAACGGTAACGTCTCGCAAATGTGAACTCCAGGCACGTTGGTCGAGATGGGATTGAAGGGACCTCGGATTCCCGATGGAGCATTGGGTTTGGGATCGTACGTCTCGAAATGGCTGGCGGCCCCATTCAACCAGTATTGGATGACGGCCGTGTCGGGTGGAGATTCACCAGCCGTACCCCCGAGTGCTCGCGCTTGCAGGATCGCGGGCATCGACAAACCGCCGATCCCCGCACTCAGGAATGCTCGGCGACTATAAGCCCGCTGATAACTCTTGCATCCCGTTCCCGGCATATTGCGACCTCGCCCGATCTGAAGACCAAGTTTGATTGTATCAAGCATCGTTGATGTGTCTAGCAGATTAGCAAGCAGTGAGGTACACTCGGTGTCCACACCGATCTACTTGTTGTGGGAGAAGTCCCGCTCGTTTAACGGCAAGCCGAAGGCGACAGCGGTTTGGAATTTGATTCACCCTGTGAAACGCAGTCGCCTTCGGCCGTTAAACGAATTTAGATTTTGAATTCGAACCACCGCTCATGTTGCGTATTCTTGGCCATCCGAAACGAGCCTGCGACGGCGTCTCGCGGCGCGAAATGATTCGCGTTGGCGGGTTGTCGCTGTTCGGTGGTGTCACTTTGCCGAACCTGATGAGGTCGGCTCAAGCGAGTCACGGTGAGCGGGCTGCTGTTGTACCCGGTCCCGCTAGATCCGTGATCCTCTTGAATCTGTTCGGCGGACCTCCGCACATGGACATGTTCGACTTGAAGCCCGCGGCACCGGCCAATGTCCGGGGCGAAATGAATCCGATTTCCACGTCGGTGCCGGATCTACAAATCTGTGAATTGCTGCCCGAAACGGCGCGGATCATGGACCGGGCATCGCTGATCCGGACATACTCGCACAAGTACAACAGCCACAACCCGTACAACGTGCTGACCGGATTCGACGGCGGCAATGACAGCGAAAACTATTTTTCGAAACGCAGCGATCACCCAAGCATCGGTTCGATTTGCCAACATCTCGACATCGGTCCGACCGATGTGCCGCGCTATGTGACGATGCCCGCGTTTCCCGGTTATACGCAATCGTTGCGGCGCGCTGGGCCGTACGGCGGTTATCTGGGAAGTCAGTACGACCCATTGTTTACCGTGTGCGACCCGAAAGTCGAACGGGAATCGAAAGGCGACTACGACCCCGTCGTGGCGATGGGTGCCCCGGTCTTGCCGTCGTTGGACGAACTGCCCAACGTCACTGCCAACCGGTTGGATCGTCGGCATTCGCTGCTCGAACAGCTCGATAAAAACCTGGCGTCGTTGGATGCATCGCGAGCGAGCGACAGCATGACGCATTTTCAACAGCAGGTCTTCTCGATTTTGACCGCGCCGAAGACGCGGGCTGCGTTCGATCTCTCTCTCGAATCCGACAAGATGCGAGACGGTTACGGTCGCAATATTTGGGGGTCGAGCATTCTGATCGCGCGGCGGCTGGTCGAAGCGGGTTCGACATTCATCACGGTTCACTGGGAATCGAAAGGAAAGAATCACTGGGATTTGCATGCCAACAATTTTGGCATGCTGCGTTCGCATCTGCCGCAGCTCGATCAGTTGACGTCGGCGCTAATTCTTGATCTGGAAGAGCGAGGCCTGTTGGATTCAACCCTCGTCGTGATCATGGGTGAAATGGGACGGACGCCACGAGTCAATGCCAAGTCCGGCCGCGATCATTGGCCGCAATGCGGATTCTCGCTGATGTTCGGCGGCGGCACGAAGCGCGGCGTGGTGTTGGGCAAGACCGACAAGCAAGCCGCCTATCCGACCGACCGTCCGGTCTCGGCCGGAGATGTGGTCGCGACGATTTATCAGCTCTTGGGTGTTGATCCGACGTTGACGGTCGATGATCTGAGCGGACGCCCCATTCATATTTCTCACGGAGGCGAGCCGGTTTGGGAGATTCTCGCGTGAAGCGAAGGACCTTGGATTGCTAAAGAATGACGAATTCCATTGAACATAGCCGGGCGACGAAAGTCAGCCGTCGGTTCCTTTTGAAGAGCAGCAGTGTTGCTGTCGGCGCATTCACGCTGCCGGGCACAATCACAACACGAGGTGCGGACGCTGCCAATGCTCAAACCGCCCCGCCTGCGAAGCAGGCGATTGTAATCTTGTTACAAGGCGGTTGTTCACACCATGAAACTTGGGATCTGAAGCCGGATGCCCCGGCCGAGATTCGCGGCGAATTCAAACCGATCGCGACCAGCGTTGCGGGCTACCAATGCAGCGAGCACCTGCCGTTGTTGTCGCAGCGAGTTCACAACTTCAATGTGCTGCGGAGTGTCTATCACGCGACGCCCAGCCACGAAGCGGCCATTCATTGGGTGCTGACGGGATACAACTATCCCGGCGCGAACACCTCGACCAAGAACCGCAACGACAAGCCGGCGATGGGTTCGATCGTGGCGAAGGTCCGCGGAGCCAACAAACCCGGACTGCCG
>CAUZVF010000729.1:0-4042 GCA_963582955.1 Planctomycetota bacterium | reverse complement strand
CACGATTGAAGCCAAAAATACCGCCTCGCAAAACTTGCCAGTGAGCACTCGCAGGGAAAATTGCTTTCAGCCAAGGCCAGAGCAGTTTCCTGTCGCTGCGCGACACGCCTTGCCTGAACGGCAAGGCGTGGTACCCGTCAGAATTGATTTTCGGGAACCAATTGTTTCTCGATTTCTAAACGATCTCGTTGATCAGACCGCGCTCTTCCAGGATGTATCTGGGACGTCCGGAAGGGTCGTTGAACGTGAGTGACGGATCGATGCCGAGATGGCGATAGAGTACGGCAAGCACATTTTCAGGCCGATACGGACGGTCTTGAGGCACGGCACCGAGCGAGTCGGATGACCCGACAATTTGACCGGTCTTCAATCCACCGCCAGCCAGCGCGACACTCATGACACGGCCCCAATGATCGCGTCCGGCGTTGCGGTTGACACGCGGCGTTCGGCCGAATTCTCCCATGCAAACGACGATCGTCCGGCGATCCAAACCGCGTTCGTGCAGGTCGCTGACCAACGCAGCCACGCCTTGGTCGTATCCTGGTCCCTTTCGATTCATGCGGTCGGCCACGCCGTTATGATCGTCCCAACTGCCCAGAGTGCTGGCGCGGACAGTCACCAGCGTCACGCCATGCTCGACCAACCGCCGCGCTAGCAAAAGGTTCTGTCCAATAGAATTCCGGCCATAGCGATTGCGTGTTGCGTCGGATTCCTGATTAATGTCGAACGCCTTGCGGGCTTCGTCACCCGTCACCATTTCGAACGCGTCGCGGGTGAACGAGTCGATCGCGTCGGCGACGCCGTGGTTGTCGACAGTTCGCCGGCTGGCATCGAATCCGGACAGCAACGCACGGCGATCTGACAAACGATCCTGCGACAGCCCTTTCAGCAATGTCAAATTGGGGACTCGAAAATTCTTGTCGTCAGCGCTGCGGGCTGTGTCGAACGGGTTGAATCCCTTGCCAAGCCACGCCGCGCGACCGAAACGCATGCTGTTTGGAATCGACACAAACGCCGGCATTCCCTTTTCGTTCGCGCCGCGAATCTTCGACGTATACGAACCGATACACGGCATGTCGTTGTCACGATTCTGCCGGTCTCGCAGATAGTAACCTGTCTGAGTCAAATGACTACTGGTGCCATGACTTCCCGAATCGTGGTGGATCGAGCGAATAATGGCCAATTTGTCCATGATCTTCGCCTGTTCGACCATCAGTTGGCTCAATTGGATGCCCCAAACATTCGTGTCGATTGGATCGAATGGACCACGATATTCTTGCGGAGCTTTCGGTTTTGGATCGTAAGTCTCATGCTGAGTCGGCCCGCCAGCCATCTCGACATAGATCACGGCTGTGTCGCGTCTTTCGCCGCCGCCACGCTCGGCGCTTTCCGCCTGCAATCGAAGGATGTTGGGCAATGACAATCCGATGGTCCCAAACAGTCCCGCACGAATCATGGTTCGACGAGAGATTCGATCGCAGAAATCATTGCCACGAAAAGACATAGCAGACTCCGGGTGGGATGAGGCGGGAGATTTTCGGCAATTGGGGTGGGTTCACTCGGTCCCGATTAAGACCGCATTCAAGTTTATCTCATCAAATGAGAAGTGACAACATATAAGCGATATTCAACCAGTGCTGTGGGCGGTTGACACCAAAAATACGTGACATAAAATGCGCGCGACCAATGGTCGATTGTTCTGAGCGTCAAAAGAGGCCGATCCGCACGCAACGTCGGAATGACCGTTCAGAACCAACACGCATCGCGTGCGCGATACAACAGATTGCTGCATTTCACGGACATGAGTCAGCCTCTTTGAACGGATACTCGCATGAGCCGACTTCTTTCGTTTTGGACACGCATTTTCTGCCTCGCTTTGCTGGTCTGTTCCGCCGCCGTCGCGACTGCTCAAGAAGAAACGGCAAAGCGCGGTTTCATCGACCGAGTCTACCAGGACGATCAAGGCGAGCACAAATACGTTGTGTTTGTCCCTGATGACTACACGCCGGAAAAGAAGTGGCCCATCATCATGTTTTTGCACGGGGCCGGCGAACGGGGTACTGACGGACGCAGCCAAAGCACGATCGGGTTGGGTCCGATGGTGAAAGCGAGGGCCAAGACGTTTCCGTTCATCGTTGTGTTTCCACAATGTGAGAATGAAAAGGGCCGATACCTGCACGGCTGGCTTGCCGGTTCCGCCGACGGCAGGCGATCGCTGAAAATCCTCGAAGCCGTCGAAAAGGAATTCAGCGTCGATCCTCGGCACCGTGTTTTAACCGGTTGGTCGATGGGCGCTTACGGAACGTGGAGCATCGCATCGGCCACGCCCGATCTGTGGTCGGCCGTCGTGCCGCTGGCGGGTGGCGGCGACGTCACCAAAGTCGCATCATTGAAGAGTGTTCCCGTTTGGGCGTTTCACGGAGACAACGACACCGCCATCAGGCCGATTGAATCGCGCAAATTGATCGATGCGTTGAAAGAGGCGGGTGGGAACGCGCGCTACACTGAACTCCCCAAAGTCGATCACGACTTGTGGGAAATCGTTTACGATAGTGACGAGCTATTTCGTTGGATGCGAGATCCGATGGCTACGAAAAGCATCGAACTGGCACTCCGGTCAAAACCTGGCGAGAAGCACGCTTTCAATCAGAACGACAGCGAAGCGTTCATACCCGCCGTCGAAGTGCCGCGCGCCGTCTATGTGCGGCTCGGAAACAAGATGCTCGAGTCACTGGCGTATTCCATCCCGAAATTGGTGCCCAAAGAACTTCTGTCGGGGAAAATCGACGACATTTACGATTCGGTTCGGACGGACGGACGTGATTTCAGCGTCGTGTTCTCGCAAATTTCGTACACTGGCGAGCTGCAACGCGCCCGCATTCAGGCATACAAGAAAGACCGGTTGAACGTCCAACTGGGGCTGCAAAACGTTACGTTGCAGATCGGCGCGACGTATGTGACCGGCGAAGACCACTCGGCGACCGCCGGCCTGATGCAAATCGTGTTGGGCCACCGCGAGCCGGTCTGGCTGAGTTTTGACGTGACACCGCAAATCGTCGATCGAAAACTGCGACTGAAGTTGCTTGCCACGAGCTTCGACATTCCCAACAACAACTGGTACGTGACCGCACCGTCCGGTATCCGCACGCGCGGATTTGGGATGACGAAATCAAAGGTCTCGAAGGGACTTGTCAACGGATTGTATGGCAGCAAACGGCGCATTGAAAAAGAAATCCGTGCCATGGTGCCGTCGATGGTCAAGCAAATGGAGGAGAAGCTGACGCTGGCAGATCCGTCGGACATGGTCAACAATTTCTGGCCGTTGCCGGTTCACAAACCGCGGGTCCGCATCTGGCCCAGCGAAGTGTCGACCGACGAACAAGGCATCTCACTGGTTTTGGGTTTGACGGCGGCGGCGGTCGAGGCCCATTCCGCTCCGAAACATCCCAGGGTCGTTGACGATATTGGTCTGCCTGTCGAGCAAGTTCCGCGTGAAACCTGGCTGCAAGTCGGAGTCGCCCCGGAACTGTTGCGACCGTTGACTCAATTGATGGTCGATGCCGACGCCGCCCGCATTCACGTCTTGGATATCTCTGAAAAATCGTTCGCCGCGTTGGCCGACCGCAAAGTCCTGGTCGAAGCGATTCCCGACTTGAAGCGGTTTGGTGACGATGTGGAAATCTGGTCAGAGTTGATTTTGACGAGTTCGATGACGGTTGCGGAAGCTCCGAGATCCGTACCGACGATTTCCAAGACTTCGGCCAAGAAAAAAGACAAGGCGGGTCAGTCGGATTCGAAATCGGACGACAATGCGGGCGATCCGACTTCGACGCAGTCGACCGTCGTAAGTCGCGTTCAATTCCAAGTGCCGAAATTATTGATTTCGATTGCCATCAAAGAGAAACCCGCGGACAAGTGGACGCAATACGCCGAATTCGAACTGAACGTTCAGCACACGACTGAGACCAAGCTGTTGAAGCCGAATTACCAAAAACGGGCGCTGCGGCTCGATTGGGTGGGTGAGCCTCACGTGCGAACGACT
>CAUZVF010000728.1:0-4046 GCA_963582955.1 Planctomycetota bacterium | reverse complement strand
CCGGGGCCAGGCGTCCATCATCACCCTAAGTTAGACGACGAGCCGGACAGTTCTCCGTTTTGGCCAGGAACCTCACGGTTCCCGCTAGCGCTAGCCAAGTGCAATGAAGCTCGAAATACCAGGCTAGCTCCATTGAACCGGATCGGATTCGGATTCACTGGCCCAAACCGTGAGTTCGGGGAACTGCAGGCCGAGGTGTTTGGCAAGTTGTTCGATGGCCGGCCGTTCGGTGGCGTAGTGGCCGGGAAGGACGAGCGCGATTCCGCGTGCTTGTGCTTCCAAGCATGCGTGGAAGCGTGCTTCTCCCGTCAGCAAGACCTGACAGCCGTGATCGGCCGCGTCTCGCAGAAATTCGGCGGCGGCACCGCATGCGATTCCGACACGTTCGATCGAGTCAGACTTATCACCGATAAACTGCAAATCACTGATATCTAAGCAGGCTTTCACGCGATCGATGAATTCCGCCAGTGTCGTGGGCGCGGCAAGATCGCCGAACCGGCCGGCACCGATAGGATGCTCGTCGTTGACCAATCCATCGGCATTATTTTCAATCGGCCTGAGCACGCCGATATTGGACAGTTCGAGCAAATCGGCAAGTTGTTGATTGATGCCGTCCGACGCACTGTCGAATCCGGTGTGCGGGCTGTAGACGGAAACTCCGGCGGCGATCAAGTTCAACAACATTCGACCTTCCACGGTTTCTGCCGTCAGCCGTTGCACGGCGCGGAACAAGACCGGATGGTGGCTGATGATCAGTTGCGCGTTGCGGGCGATGGCTTCGTCCGCGACGTTTGCCGTCAGCGTCAGGCACGTCATGACGGACGAAACATCCGCCGCCCGATTGCCGACCAGCAGTCCGACGTTGTCCCAGTCCTCGGCCAGAGAAATTGGGGCCAATTGTCCAAGATCGTCAGCAATTTCGGCGACTGTCGTCACGTTAATGTCTCGCTTGTGATAATTCTCGTGTGACGCGATGTGGATTCATAAACGGCGAGTGGCGGACGTGAGCCCGACGATACTGGTGGAATCTGGAAACTGACTTATCCGGCTCAACAGTTTTGTAACCACTTCTTGGAACCGTCAAGCTATTGTGGAGCCATTGAGTTCCGATTCAAGGGCCACGGCGTGGGCAGCGATTTGACGCACTGAAATTCCCTCGCTGGAGGTCGCGTGCATCGAGGATTATCATTCGGAGTCCTTTCCGGTTTGTCACACCGGTGATTCTCATTTTTCTGAAACGGTTGTGGGATGCACAATCTGAAGATCGCGGCGGCCGCACACTGTTTTGGCCGTCCGTTGAAAGAGTTGATTCAATCGGCTGCGGAAATCGGTGTCCGGGGCTTGCAATTCGATGCCCGCAACGAGTTGAAGCCGTCGGAATTGTCCGAAACCGGACGTCGGCAATTGCTCCACTCGATGAACGAACTCGATTTGTCGGTTGCGTCGCTGACATTTCCCATTCGCCGTTCGTTTTATGATCAGGAACAGCTTGACGGCCGGATTGCCGCCACGAAAGCGGCGATGGAATTTGCGTTTCAAATGAAGTCCCGCGTCGTGACGGCGCGAATTGGAAAGATTCCCGCCGAACCGGATTCGCCGGAATATGTAATGCTATGTGACGTTATGAACGAACTGGCCCGATACGGAAACCGCATCGGCACGATTTTCTGTGTCACGCCAACGAATGATTCTCCCGATACGATCCGGCAACTGTTGTCGCGGATCGTCGACGGACTAATCGGTATCAATTACGATCCGGCGACATTCATCATGACGGGCCACGACCCGATCGAAGCGTTTCGCGAGCTGCATGACGTGATCCATCACATTCAGATCCGCGATGCGCTGCGCGACATCGATGGCTCGGGCATTGAAGTGCCTGTCGGACGCGGAGAAGTTCCGTGGGACGAATTGCTGGCGATGATTGACGATGCGAAATACTTGGGATGGCTGACCGTCGACCGGACGGCGGGTGATGACAAATTGGCCGACATCACGCGTGCCGCGAATTATCTGCACAATGTCGCGCTCGGTTAATGACTGCAAAAGGGCAACTTGCGCGGCATCAAAACCAGCCAGCACACACTTATGAGCAACTCGCTTTCGCCACAGGTTCCTGAATCCGACGTCCAGTCGATCACTCAGATCACGCGTGAATTGAAGGCACTGGTTGAGACGCGGTTTCCGCGGGTGTGGGTCCAAGGCGAGATCTCGAATTGTACGCGAGCCGGTTCGGGTCATTTCTACTTGACTCTTAAAGACGAAAACGCCCAGCTTCGTGCCGTGATCTGGCGCGGTACGGCATCGCGGCTGAGATTCGACATTCACGACGGCCTCGAGGTGATCGCCAGCGGTCCGATCGAGATTTATCAGGCACGGGGCAGCTATCAGTTGATCATCAACCAACTGATCCCCAAAGGCGTCGGTTCGCTGGAGTTAGCGTTTCGGCAAATGCAGCAGAAACTGGAAGCGGAAGGCCTGTTCGATCCGCAACACAAGCGTCCGCTGCCGAGGTTTCCACGTCGCCTGGTATTGGTGACGAGTCCGACGAGTGCCGCGGTCCGCGATATGCTGCAAGTCATCACGCGCCGTTGGCCGGCCGTTGATATTGTCATTCTGCCTGTTGCCGTTCAGGGAACCGGAGCCGCCGAAGAAATCGCCGCGGCGTTGCGGAGCGTTGCTCAAATTCCGGGAGTTGACATCGTCATTACCGGCCGGGGCGGAGGCAGCCTGGAAGACCTGTGGGCGTTCAATGAAGAGGTTGTCGCGCGCGCCATTTTTGATTGCCCAATACCTGTCGTCAGTGCTGTCGGCCACGAAATCGATGTCAGCATCGCCGACCTCGTCGCGGACCGCCGGGCACTGACTCCCAGTGAAGCGGGCGAACTGGTCGTTCCCAACAAAGATGACGTTGTCAACGAGATGAACCAAATCGGCAAAAGATTATCGTCGGCGTTGCGTGAAAGAGTGGCCCACGCGCGTCTGCGCGTCGAGTCGATTGAGTCGCGAACCGTGTTCACGAAACCCTTCCAGCAGATTCACGATCTCTCGCTGCGTTTGGATGAGTGTGATCAAAGGATTTCGATGGCCATGCATCACTGCATGGAATCGGCACGACAGAAAGTGTCGAACTTGTCGAGTTCGTTGCACGCATTGAGTCCCTTGCGCGTGCTGGACCGCGGCTACTCGGTCACTCGTTCGGCCGACACGGGAGACGTGATCCGCTCGGCCGAGCAACTGTCAAACGGAGACACGTTGTCGACTCTTTTGGGACACGGCCGCGTAACAAGCCGTGTCGAAGCTATTGAGACTGAATTGGATCCGTCGACCGATTAGAATCTTTCACTGAGACATCGACGCTAGTTGCGCGGAGCGAAAGGCGACTTTGGTTGCGGCTTCGCCGCGTTAGAATGAAAAGTCGCTCGCGATTCGGCAACCGACACATTCAACCGATTGGGCAGATTCCATGGGCAAGAAGAAAACCCCGACAGCGGCCAAGGAAGAAAGCAAACCGCCGTCGTTTGAAGATGCGCTCGGGCAACTCGATCAAATTGTGCGCGATCTTGAAGACGGTTCCGTCGGACTCGAGGAATCGATGCAACGTTTCGAGACAGGCATCGGCCTGTTACGCACATGCCACAAGATTCTGGAAAATGCCGAACAAAACATCGAATTGTTGACGGGATTCGATGCGGACGGAAATCCTGTCAGCACGGCTTTTGACACAACGGCAACCGCCCAACAATCGAAGGCCACGGCCGGAAAAAGAAAGTCCGCATCGCACAAGAGCAAGACGGCAAATGAAGACGGCGATGACGCGACTCTGTTTTGAGTAACGCGAGCGGCAAATGAGAACGTATGGCTCGTTCGGAAAAAAATGTCGCACACTAGCCCGACGCGCCAGCGAGGGAGACACAGCGGAAACTCCGCAAAACGCAGTCCCTTGCTAGTGGTTGGCTCGAAAGTGAATTTTATGTTTGGGAGTCGGGATAGAAGTGGAAAAGGCTCCGCGAAGTTGAGGTGAAGATTCGTATTGCTTGTTGTAA
>CAUZVF010000727.1:0-4052 GCA_963582955.1 Planctomycetota bacterium | reverse complement strand
GTGGCTGCTGTGGGCGCTGGCCGCAGCAGCATACGTCAATTTTTTCGTACGCATCGGGTTGGTTTGCCGACACTTCAACGCGTCAGGAAACGCCGCCGAATCATGAGTAGCACGCCTCAAGAAATAACCAGTGAGATAGCTCTCGCCAACTTCATTCGCGAAAGAGGCCCGCATTGCCTGATCGTCGCCCGCCACGGCGAAACCGATTGGAATGCAGAGGGGAGACTGCAGGGCCAGCAAGACATTCCACTAAACAGCCGAGGCCGGAGCCAGACGGCGACGACTGCGCGATTTCTGAGTCGCGTTCCACTCACTCAAGTTCATTCCAGTACTCTGCGGCGCTGCCAGGAAACGGCGCGTCTGATCGCCGATGCCAACATCATCCGACCCAACGTTGTCTCCACCGACTTTCTCAAGGAAACCGCGCTGGGTGTTCTCGAAGGCGAGTTGATGGACGGGCAGTCCACCGCCGAGTTGGCTCGGCACTACCGGGACTTCAGTCGAGACGAGATTAACTATCGCGTGCCCAATGGCGAGAACCTGCATGACGTTGCGGCGCGCGTACAGCGCTTTTTCGATGACCAGGACGACCTCTTGAAACGTCCGACGGTGCATCTGATCGTGGGGCACAGGAATGTGAATAAGATGATTCTGAAGCACTTGCTGGGGCTGTCGTTCGACGAGGGATTTCGGGTGGAGCACGAGCACCAACGGCTCTACCTCTATTTCGGCGTCTCGAAGGAACTGTGGTCCTACTGGGTGGAGGGCACGGCCGCCCGCCTCACGCGGGGGTATGCCACCACGATGGGCAGCAGCTATGCATAATCAGTAAACGCCACCAGATGGTTCAAAAAGGGGTCAGGTACCGTTGTGCGAAGCACCCAGCGGGCCGTTCCGGCAACGGTACCTGACCCCTTTTTGAACCCAGAAAAACCAATGGAGATCACATGAAAACAGTCTATATCGCGATGAGCGCCGACTTGATCACGCCGAACCACGTGAACATCATCCAGGAAGCCAGGAGGCTGGGCGAAGTGGTGATCGGTCTGCTGATCGACAGCGCCATCGCCGGTTACCAGCGGCTGCCCTACATGCGCTACGAGCAGCGCAAAGTCGTCCTGGAGAACATCGTCGGCGTCAAAGCGGTCATGCCCCAGGACACGCTGGACTACGTGCCGAACCTATTGAGGATCAAGCCCGACTATGTGCTCCACCGCGACGACTGGAACACGGGCGTCGTGCGGGAGACCCGCCAGCGCGTCATCAATACGCTCAAGCAATGGGGCGGCGAGCTTGTCGAAGCGAACCATATGCCCGGCATCACGGCGACGGCGCTCAACCGGGCCATTCAGGAAGTCGGCACGACGCCGCAGATACGCCTGGGAATGCTCAAGCGGATGTTGGAAGCCAAGCCCGTGATTCGCATTATCGAAGCGCATAGCGGCCTGACGGGGCTGATTGCCGAGACCGTTTCCATCAAAAGCGACAACCAAGTTCGGGAGTTCGACGGCATCTGGATGAGCAGCCTGACCGACTCGGCCGCCAAGGCCAAGCCCGACATCGAGTACGTGGACATGACCTCTCGCATGAACACCGTCAGCGACATTCTCGAGACCACAACCAAGCCCATCATCTTTGACGGCGATACCGGTGGCATCCCCGAGCATTTCGTGTTCATGGTCCGCACGCTCGAACGTCTCGGCGTCTCGGCCGTGATCATCGAAGATAAAAAGGGGCTAAAGAAGAACTCGCTGTTTGGCACCGACGTTGAGCAAATTCAGGAGGAAATCGAGGACTTCGCCCACAAGATCGCCAGCGGCAAGCATGCGCAAGTGACCGACGAGTTCATGATCATCTCCCGCATCGAGAGCCTGATTCTCAAGGCCGGCATGGACGACGCGCTGACTCGTGCAAAGGCCTACATCGCCGCCGGTACGGACGGCATTATGATCCACAGCAAGGAGCCGACTGCCGATGAGATAATGACCTTCTGCAAGGAATACGCGAAGTTCGACGATCGCGTGCCGCTGGTGGCCGTGCCATCGACGTATTCCCGCACGACCGAAGATGAACTGGCGGCGGCGGGGGTCAACATCGTGATCTACGCCAACCAACTCCTGCGCTGCGCGTATCCGGCCATGGTCGAGGTCGCCAAGAGCATTCTCAGTCACGGGCGAGCGGCCGAAGCCGAGGAACGTTGCATGAACATCAAAGACATCATCAGCCTGATTCCGGAAAGGGCGTAAGCATGATTCCCTGTCAGGACTTTGTCGTAGCTGGATTCGCAAGAATTCAGGCGGTTCGGCTGAACTCTTGCGAGTCCAGCTACCCTGCAAGGACTTTCGAACAGGAACACCAAACATGATTCCCTGTCAGGAATTTGTCGATTGGCTCGTGGCGCTGGGCGTGGATTTCTACGCGGGCGTGCCGGATTCGTTGCTCAAACCCGTTTGCTTCTACCTGGCCGACCATGCCGGCGACAAACATGTGGTGGCGGCCAATGAAGGCGGGGCGGTGGCCCTGGCGTGCGGATACCATCTGGCCACGGGGAAAGTCCCGCTTGTCTATTTGCAGAACTCCGGTCAGGGCAACACGATCAATCCGCTGCTTTCGCTGGCCGACCCCGACGTTTACAGCATTCCGCTGCTACTGCTGATCGGCTGGCGCGGCGAGCCCGGCACGAAGGACGAACCGCAACACGTCAAACAGGGCAAGGTCACCGTCAGCTTGCTGAAAGCGATGGACATTCCTCATCGCGTCCTGGCGCCAGAGCCCGAAGCGGCCCGGCGCTGTGTGGATGAGTTGATGGCGGTCGCGACGGCTGAGAAACGACCAGTCGCCTTACTGGTCCGCAAGGACACGTTCGAGCCTTACAAGCCGACCGCCCATGCGGCGGGCGACTTTGAGATGACTCGCGAGCAGGCCATCGAGACGGTCGTTGCGGCCTTGGCCGAGACCGATGCGATCGTTTCCACAACCGGAAAAATATCGCGCGAGCTGTACGAATACCGCGACCGCGCCGGCCAGGACCACCAGCGAGAGTTCCTGACGGTTGGCTCGATGGGGCACGCCTCACAAATCGCCATGGGCATCGCTCTGGCCAGGCCGGATCGACAGGTGTTTTGTCTGGACGGCGACGGTGCCATGCTGATGCACATGGGCGGCGCTGCGATTGTCGGCGCGGCTGGCGTGGCAAACTTCAAGCATGTCATCTTGAACAACGGGGTCCACGATTCCGTTGGCGGCATGGCCACCGCGGGCCTGCGGGTTTCATTCACGGAAATCGTCAAGGCGTGCGGTTACACCGAAGCGTGGCGCGTTGAGCGGCGCGAGGATCTGGCCGGGAAGGTTGGCCAGCTTCGCGCCGCGACGGGGCCGGCCATGCTGGAGATCATGGTCCAGAAAGGCGCACGCGCCGACCTGGGCCGACCGAAAACCTCACCGATCGAAAACAAGACGGCCTTCACCGAGTTCCTGTCCCAGTAACGCAGCAAGAACACGTCAGTCTCCAGCGTCGAGGCCGTAGTGAGGCTGCCGAACGGAATCAGTTAACGGAATCTCGACGTCCATCTCACACGCAGCCATTCGGTCGGAAGACCACAGGGTAAGAAATCGCAAAAGCTTCGCGTATTATTGCGCAAGCAGGCCGCAAACATACGCTGTAAGTTCATTCGCCGTAAACTTAATTGATACTTCAAGCGGTTAGGAATGACACATTTGATCGTTTAACGGCATGCGGGCACCGACCGCAGGTTGGTCGGCGACGGTTTTTCCGCCACGCAGTCGCCTTCGGCTAGCCGTTAAACGAGCCATTCTTCGCCGCGAGCGGTATCGCAAACAGTTGTGGTACGTGGCCTCATTAGCAATCGATTCCCTTGTCGCAAAAGTGTTTCGACAATCCATTCAGGAGAGTTGAGGATTCTGCCAGCTGCTTTGTTTGGCCAACCGGTGTGAAGTCATTTGACGCTATTCTCGAAGTTCCCGACGCTTGAGCGGGTCCAACGGATAACATGAGTATTTTCAGTAGCCTGCTAATCGTGAGTGTCGTCGGA
>CAUZVF010000726.1:0-4054 GCA_963582955.1 Planctomycetota bacterium | reverse complement strand
TCCATATCTGTTAGTCCGCCTTCCGGCCCAACGACAAGAATTTGATCTCCGGCCGGCGTCGTGCTCGTGACTAACTGCAAATCCTCACCGCTTGGGTCGGCGACTAAGACGTTTGCTCCGGGAAACTCACGCTCGACGAGTGATTGCCAATCGCGCGGCTCGTCGATCTTCATCAAACGATTCCGTCCGCACTGCTTGCAGGCGGCGATGACGGTTTGTTGCATTTTGTCGAGTTTGCCCGTTTTGGGAGCGACGACGCTGTGGGTTGTGTTTACGGGAATGAGTCGCGAAACGCCCAACTCCGTTGCTTTTTCGACAAGCCAGCGGAAGCGATCGCCTTTGGGCACGGCGGTTGCCAGAATGACTCTGGATGTGGCATCGTCGTCCTCGCTCGTCGTTGCGTGGATGCGCAATTCTACCGTGTTGCGTTTTACTTCGGTGATTTCAGCGGCGGCAGCCGCGCCGCGACCATCGAACAATTCGACTCGGTCACCCGGCTTGCCACGCATGACATGGATCAAATGATGCGCTTCCGAATCTGTCAGTTCACAGGTCGGTTCCGTGAGACCGCCGTCAATGTAGAATCGGTGGGCCATTCGACTCAGCTTGCTCTCGCTTGTTGATCAGTTGGACTTCACTTCCGCCATGTGCATGATCTCGAAGAATGGAGTTGATTGCCAGCATCGTCCTTTCGATGGATTTTGGACTTTACCGGCGATGCAACATCAATGCATCTCAATGACTCTAGCAATCCGAGATTCCGGAACACGCACGACAGGCGGTGATGATTCTGTCCGTAATGATTCTGTTATAAGTGCCCGTGAATTGGATACAGAACAGAATCATTACGGACAGAATCATTCTCACTTGACTGCAGCCGGTATGATCGTGACGGCATCGTGGCTGCTTCTTACTGTTGTGGTTTGGCATGGAAGACTTCAGCTCGGATCGAGCCTGGGATGTCGTTGGGAAACTGCGAGGCGAACAGGGAACTGTCGAGTGACAAGTCGGCGGGTCGCGATTCGGGTGAGTTGATACTGAGGCGTGAGACTTGTTCCAAATCCGGTTCGTGAATGTCCAATAGGTCAGCGAACCGCGCCGCCATTTCATATCGTGACAAACGCTCGGGACCTGCGACGTGGATCAGTCCCGTGGAGTCACTTTGGGCGAGTGCAATAATCGCGTTGGCCGCATCGGCCAACCAAATCGGAGTTCGGTATTCGTCGTGGAACAGCCGCAACGGCCGTCCGTCACGAAGTGCGGTGATTTGTTCAGTAAAGGTGGTTATTCTTGGCATGCGAGGAAACCCATACATCAGCGGCAATCGCACGACCAGAGCATGCTCGTATCTCAAAAGAGCCTCTTCAGCCGCCGCTTTCGTCCGCCCGTAATGGCTCAGCGGGCAGGTGGCCGCGTCTTCTCGATAAGGAGCTGCCCTTCCGTCGAAAACCATGTCGGTTGATGAGAAGACGAACCGCGCGCCAAATTCGGCCGCGACGTCAGCGAGTGCCTTGGTCGCATCAACATTGACGCGGCTTGCCGCGTCCGGGTGTTGATGTGCTTCGCCAACCGACGTCATCCCGCCCAGGTGAATGAAATGAGTTGGCTGCCAGTTGACGGCACATGCTCGAAGCGCGTCGGTGTCTTGTAAGTCAACGGCGGCAGTTGCTGTGTCCGAATTCGGTGCGTCACCATTCCTGTTGACGGCAAGAATGTTGTCTGCAATCCCATACTTTTGTAACGCGTGGATGACATGGCTCCCCAATTGGCCCGTCGCTCCCGTCACAAACCATTTTGATGTTTCCATGCGATGATGTGCCGTCAGATTGGGCAAACAGAATCCTCCCAACAGAATTCAACTTCTTAAATAAATCAGAAAAGTCTATTGCGGCGGCGGTCGTTTTCGGTCACCCTCGGCAGCTTGCTGCACAATAACATCGACGCTGGAGCAGTTGCGACCACTTAAGAAAGCTGGCCGCAATCCGCATTTTGTCATCCTTACAACCGAAATCACAGGCATCATTATGTCCGATGGATTAAACGAAAACCCATACGAAGCGTCCGATGTCAGGATGGATGGGACTCGCAGCCGAACAGCGACAGGCAACGTGCCTGATTCCGTGATTTCATTATTCGAGGCCACTCAGCCCTGGGTCCGCTTGGTCGGAATCAGTCTAAGAATCTTCGGCGTTCTGGCAATTATCGGTGGAGCGTGCATGTGTCTCATCGGCGTGATGGGAATGGCAATGGGCGGAGGCGGGGGCGGAGGATTCGGAATGGGGCCCTTCGAGGGCGGCTTAGCAGTCGCGTTGGGGCTCGTTTATATTTTGTTTGCATTTCTTTATATCGTGCCGTCCGGTTTCCTGTTGAAGTATGCCGCGAGTATCCGAGCACTTTCCGACAGCGATTCGTTTGACGATCTCGAGGATGCCGTCGGTTTCCAAAAGTCGTTCTGGAAGTTCATTGGTATTATCACCGTGATCTACATTGTTTTGATCGGACTGTACATTTTGGGAATTCTGGCGTTTGTATTGTTGAGTGTTGCGGGATGAATGCGAGCCTATTGGAAAGAACATCAATCACGCGAGGTCGCAACAGGCTATGCACGCAAGGCGTATTTGTTCTGAAGTTGACGGCTGATTGCTGTCCGCTGACAACCATTATTCACTTCGAATTGATCGCCCGCGTTTTTTGCACGGAATGCAATAGCTTGCCATTCTCGTCGAAGAACTGAAAATCGAGTGTTGCTTTCGTTCGCTCGTTGTTGGGTTCGATCACGACGTTTAAGAAACCACCAGACGGAGTGCGCGAAGCGTAAGGCTGTTTAATCGTGGCGTGCGGGTCGGTGCCTTTTTTGTCACCGGGTTTCACTCCGAGCCGTGCATTGGCATCGACCAACGCTCCGGACGAAAACTCTTCGAAGCCCGTGGGATGAATCGACTGATACTGCCAGTGACGGTCTCCGCAAACGAAGTACAGGCCTTTGTCGAGGAATCCGTTGTCGATCGCCCATTGGAAAAAGCTGTCGCGTTCGTGACGGAAGCCGCCGATGTCGGTGTGGTTGTCCTTCTTCCGTAAGTCGTCGGGACCGATCATGGGTGTCGGCGAGACAATAATCTTGAACGTCGCGGATGATTCGCCGAGTGTCCGCTGTAACCACTCTCTCTGTTTGGCTCCCCAAATTGTCTTTTCGGGTCCGTCGGGTGAGAGATTCGGGCTGCGATAATCGCGGTTTTCGGGAAACCAGACTTGCAGCAATTCTCCACATTGAAACGTGCGGTAAGTCACGGCATCCGGGTCGTCCGGATCAACGACGGGTACCTGTTCGCGAAAAATACGCAGTCCCAATTCGACCGACGGTTTGCGGTCGCTCGTGTTGTCACAATCGTCATAGCGGTAGTCGTGATCGTCCTTTTCCCAATAAGTCGGCACTTGGGCGAACAGTTCCACGTAACGCGGCTGCACGAATTGCTCGTGCCATTTCTTCCGCATCGACGCGGCATCCTTGGCCGCGGTTGGCCGGGGAGCGTCGTAATAGATGTTGTCTCCCGTGCCAACGAAGAAATCGGGTCGCTGTTTCAAAATGCTGACAAGCGCCGGATAACCCAAAGCCCGGTCGGCGCCGGCATACGGTTTTCGTTTGCCAAGCCCGTTATGGAAATAGTGATAGTTCATTCCCGTCACCACGACGAAACTGTGCCGCGCGACGCTTTTCGGTTTCAAGTGTGTTCGAAACGAGCATGTCCGGCCGTGTTGCAGGTTGGATTTGTCGGTTCCGAAGGCAAGGCGATAGTAATACTTTGTTGCCGGCATCAGCTTGGTGACTTTGGTCTTCACGACGTAATCGTCTTTCGGGACGGCCTTGAGCCAGCCGGATCGTCGAGCTTCCTTGAAGAGTTGGTCATTCGAGATTTCAAAAAAGGCCACGCCACTCGCGCCAGGAACGTCGCCGTTTTCGTCGATCTTCAACGCCGTCAACCGCGATTGCAGAATGACACTATTCGTCGTGACTTCGCCCGCCATCTCGCCCTGCAGATGGCCAACGTCGGCGATG
>CAUZVF010000725.1:0-4060 GCA_963582955.1 Planctomycetota bacterium | reverse complement strand
CCGTCAAATGCACGTTTGAACACAACATTTCCGGACGTATCTCTAGCGATGAGTATAGCTTCAAGGATGGGAACGCCCGATCCGATCAAGGTTCCCAGTGTGCGCATTGTCCTTGCGCACGTTGATTTGCTGAGGATGTTTCCCAAGAGCGGGATATGTAACCACGTCCAGTCCACCACGAATTCTCCGGTTTTGTTTTTGCGGATGATCTTGAGCATCAGCCAGATTCCAAATGGGATGGCTGGGATCAGGTAAAAATACTTGGCCATCATGTCGCTCGCATCGATCAGATACTGCGTAATGGCCGGCAGAGTCATGTCGAAGCCCGCAAAGATTTTCTTGAACTTGGGGATAATGAAGATCATGATGCCCGATACGATTAATCCCGCGACACTCATCACGGCGGCGGGATAGATCATGGCGCCTTGTACTTTCTTCTTCAGCGACTGAGCCCGTTCCTTAAATTCGGCCAGTCTTTGCAGAATGATTTCCAAGGCTCCGCCGGCTTCACCGGCCTTGACCATGTTCACATAGAGTTCATCAAAAGCTTTCGGCTGCTTGGCCATCGATTCGGACAACGTGCTTCCCGATTCGATATCTTCGGTGACGCCCATTAAGGCATTCTTCAGCGGTCCCGGCTTGCACTGGCCTTCCAGGATTTTCAAGCTCCGCAAGATGGGGAGCCCAGCATCTTGAAGCGTCGAAAGCTGACGCGTGAATGTACACAATTGTTTGGCCGGCACACCGCCCAGCGTAAAGCTGCGTTTCCTGGCTCCGGCGGCCGCTCTCTTTTTCTTACCATCGGGTTTCTTCTTTTTGCTGCGGCCCTTTTCCTGGATCTTCGTGACGAAGAACCCTTTCTCCTTGATCATCTGCTGAGCTTCGGCTTCGGTCGGGGCGTCGACCGTGTCCTTGACCTCCAAGCCCGAGTTGTCCATCGCCTCGTATTGATAAACCGGCATCATTCCGCTCCAAGAAGATATGGCCCCAAGCTGGTTATTCAAGGTCTTCCAAAACAGTTTCCCGCACAATTTCGTCGATTGTCGACATGCCGTCAAAGATCATCTTCAAACCTGATTCGCGAAGCGTGGTCATGCCCTGGCTGCGAGCCATATTTCGAAGTTCGTCGGTCGACGCGTTCGTGGAAATCAAATCGCGGATGTCATCGGTGATTTCCATCAATTCATAGAGTCCGCAGCGCCCTTTGTATCCGCCATTATTGCACCGCGCGCAGCCCTTGCCGTAATAGAACCGATATTTCCGAGCCTGCTCGATCGGCAGTTGCAGTTCCAACAACAATTCGTCACTCGGTTCGAATTCCGTCCGGCACTCGGTGCAGATTCGGCGAACCAGACGTTGTGCCAGTATGGATTCGACAGTGGCCGTGATCATGAATGGCGGAACGCCCATGTCGCGCAGCCGCGTGATGGTCGATGGGGAGTCGTTCGTATGCAATGTGCTGAACACCAAGTGCCCGGTCAACGCACTCTGAATCGCAATCTCGGCGGTTTCATAGTCGCGAATTTCACCCACCAGAATCTTATCGGGATCGTGTCTCAAAATAGCACGCAGCACGTTTGCAAACGTGACGTCAATATCGGGATTGACCGGCACCTGAATCAGGCCTTCGATGTCATACTCGATCGGATCTTCGGTCGTGATGATTTTGGTTTCGATGTCGTTCAGTTCGTTCAACGCCGAGTACAACGTCGTCGTCTTACCGCTGCCGGTCGGGCCGGTCACCAGAATGATTCCGTTGGGTGCGCGGATGTACTTTCTCAGACGTGTCAATGTGTTGGCATCCATGCCCAGCTTGTTCAGGTCGAGTTGCACAACGGTGCGATCTAATATCCGCATGACGACTGATTCGCCGAACATTGTCGGCAGCACGCTGACACGCAGGTCGACGGGATTCCCGCCGACATTCAATTCGATCCGTCCGTCCTGGGGCACCCGGCGTTCGGCAATATCCAAGTCAGCCATCACTTTGATACGTGACGTAATCGCGTTTGCCAGATGCCGCGGCGGCGGGACCATTTCATAAAGAACTCCGTCGGCTTTGACGCGAATCTTGAATTCATCCTCGAATGGTTCGAAATGGATGTCGCTGGCCTGATCCTTGATCGCCAACAGCAGCACCATGTTCAACAACTTTCGGATCGGAGCTGAATTCACCAATTCATCCTCGGATCCGATGTCGAAACCATGTTTGTCACCGTCAAGATCATCACCTTTGTCCATCGAGTCGATGACGTCTTCGATGCTGTCTTCTTTTTCGCTGTAATGCCGTTCGACCGCCTGTTCAACATCCTGGGGATTGGAAACCGCGCCGCGGACGTCGTATCCCAGGAAATTGCGCAGGTCGTCGAGCGCCGCGACGTTCTGTGGATCGGCCATGGCCACTGTCAGGACGTCGTCTTTCAACGAAACCGGCATGATCTTGTAGATCTCGGCCATGGTCTGCGGCACGAGTTCCAAGACTTTCGGCGGGATATTGGTCTGAGGCAAATTGATGACCGGCATGCCCCATTGCTCGGCTAGCGATTCGGTGACCTGAGCTTCATCGACCAAGCCCATGCGAATGGCGACTTGCCCAATGACCTCGCCCGGACTCTGTTTCTGTTCTTCTAGAACGTCCCAAAGTTGGTCCTCGGTCAAGTGGCCAAGGTCAACCAGAATCTGTCCCAATCGCCGTGCCATAATCCGTCAGTCCTGAATCCCGAATTTGGTTACCGCGGAGAAATTGGCGTTGCTCGCGCGGTCGAAAACTTACTCATCGTCTCCGTCGTCATCCTCGTCGTCCCATTCCTCCTCTTCGTCATCCTCGTCTTCGTCATCGTCGTCATCCAACAGGCCTTGTTTGGCCTTGTTGATTTTCACCTTAAGTTCCCCCGGATGGTTCGACTTGATGATAACTTCATGTTCCTCAACCAGCCCCGATTTCCATAAGTTGTAGAGTGCATCATCGAGCAACTGCATTCCGAATTTGCGGCCAGTTTGAATCGACGAATTGATCCGGAACGTCTTGCCTTCTCGAATCAAGTTCGCGATGGCCGGAGTCACAACCAGCATCTCGTACGCGGCCACCAAGCCTTTTGGTATCTTGGGAAGCAACGCCTGACTGAGAATGCCAATAATGGCCACCGAGAGTTGCGTTCGAATCTGTTCCTGCTGAGTCGTTGGAAAGACGTCGATGATCCGATCGACCGTACCCTGAGCACCAGTCGTGTGTAGCGTTCCGAAGACGACGTGGCCCGTTTCCGCAGCGGTGATCGCTGCTTCGATCGTCTCCAGGTCGCGCATTTCACCAACGAGAATTACGTCAGGATCCTGACGAAGGGCCGCCCTTAGCCCCATGGCGAATGACGGGCAATCGACACCGATCTCGCGCTGCATAAACGTTGACTTCTTGTGGTCATGATAGTATTCGATCGGGTCCTCCAGCGTGATGATGTGATGGTCGCACTCGTCATTCAAGTAGTTCAACATGCTGGCCAGCGTGGTTGTCTTGCCACTTCCAGTCGGACCGGTCACCAGGAACAAACCCCGAGGCCGCATGATGCGGTCGATAATAACCTCAGTTGGTAATCCTAATTGCTCGAATGTCAGAAACTCACTGGGAATCTTCCGCAACGCCATGCCGACGTCTCCGCGTTGCTTGTACACATTCACGCGGAAGCGGGCTTTGTCTCCAAAAGAAAATGCAAAGTCTGTTTGCCCAATTTCTTGCAATTCCTGTTGATTCCGCTCGGGAGTCACACTCTTCATCAGCGCGACGGTGTCTTCCGATTCCAAGGTTTTTGTGTCAAGCCGCACCATGCGCCCGCTGACTCGCACGACGGGCGGCTGTTTGGTGGTCAGATGAAGGTCGCTCATATTTCCCGCAACGACGGTTTCCAATAATTTGTCGATTTGAATTGCTGCCATGGACTGATTTTCCTTTTCAGCTTGCGAAGTTGACGCCCGTCATGATGGTTTGCAAACGGCAGAAAACATGTTCCGACCCGTCGCCGAATGGTGCGAAGACTGTCGTCAACTTTTTGCAAGCAGACTTAACTGC
>CAUZVF010000724.1:0-4061 GCA_963582955.1 Planctomycetota bacterium | reverse complement strand
TCCGGGATTGGCTTCGTTCGCGTACTGGTCCAACAAAATGTAATCGTCTTGCGTTTCAGCCGTCTCGCGGGCCTTCGCGATTGCTCCTTCCGGAGCACCCGGAGCCGGGCACAGCGAATCGTCCAATTCAACGACGTCCGTGCCGAAAAAACGGAGCACCGTCCGTTTCTCGAGCGGGATCGCCTCGGACAGCGGCGTTCGCAACGGATACCCCTTCGCGTTGCCGATCATCGCCAATCCAAGGCCCGTGTTACCCGACGTTGCCTCGACGAGTTTCGTGCCGGAGCCCAGCTCGCCACGTTCTTCGGCGTCGCGGATCAGATTGGAGGCGATCCGGTCCTTGACGGATCCGAACGGGTTGTACCATTCCAGCTTGGCGAACACTTGTGTGTGCTCGAACGGCACCACTTTATTCAGGCGAACCAATGGAGTGGGATTCTGCTCGTTACAAAGAAGTCCCAACATCGAATCGTATGTGCGAAGCGTGTGATCGTTGTGCATGATGCGCGGGAATATAGCAGAAAAACAACAGGTTGGCTACGATTTCGGAATCCCGTATCGGAACCGTTCGTAGCTGGATTCGCAAGAATCCGTAGCTGGATTCGCAAGAATTCCGGCGTGCCTTGACACTTGGGAAACCCTGAGTTTTTGCAAACTCAGCGACTCTTCATGGTTACTTTGAAGTCAATTCCCGTGAGCTGTCAATGCGTTTCGGGAGCAATTGCCCTGTCTATTCCGTTCTGATAAGCTGCGCCCGGTTACGACAAATCCATGTTTCAAACACGCGACAACGATCACCGGAGTCAATCCGTCATGAAGGCCAGCAACGCACTTTGGAAAGACCGCCTTGCGGAACAGATCCCGGAAGCACTCGGTCAGGAAATCGATACGTTCGAAACCGAGATCGAATTGCGACTCCGAGACAAAATCGACGAGAAGGTCTTTGCCGAGACGCGATTGCGACGCGGAGCCTACGGCCAGCGATACGACAACGGCCAACGCCATGACGGCCAGAAGACTCAGCAACTTGGTTTTCCCGAAGACAGACACACGAAGGGGCCGAATACGGTTTGGGATGCTCCGGGAATGCAGCGCATCAAGATTCCGTATGGCGGCATGACTCCCGAACAATTGGAAATGATGGCCGATCTAGCCGAGGAGTATTCCGACGGGATCGCTCACATCACGACGCGGCAGGACTTCCAGTTACATTTCATTCACCTGGAAGACACTCCGAGCGTCATGCGCCGGCTGGCGTCGGTGGGAATCACCACGCGCGAGGCATGCGGCAACTCAGTTCGCAACGTCACCGGCTGTCCATTCGCCGGTGTCTGCCCGGATGAACCGTTCGACGTGACTCCGTATGCGCGCGCCTTGATGGAATTCCTGCTCGGGCACCCTGATGCTCAAAACTTTGGCCGAAAAGTCAAACCGAGTTTCAGCGGTTGCGGACAACACTCTTGCGGACTGGCGGCGATGCACGATTTGGGCTTCACGGCCGCGACCCGCGTCGAGGACGGTGAACTGAAACGCGGCCTCCGGCTCGTTGTCGGCGGCGGACTCGGCGCTGTCCCACGTCAGGCGAAAGTCTTCGACGAATTCCTTGCTCCGGAGGAAATGCTGCCGATTGCTCAGGCAATGGGGCGGGTCTTCGGAAAACACGGCGAAAAGAAAATGCGCAGCCGCGCACGATTGAAGTTCCTTGTTGACAAATGGGGCATCGACGAATTCAAGAAAGTAGTGTGGGAAGAGCGGGCGAAGCTCCCGGAAGACCCGCGCTGGACCGCTTTCCTCGATGAAATTGAACAAGAGGAAGAATCACCGCTAAAACCGCCGGGAGAAATCCCGGCGACCAATGGCGACACGCGGATGAATCACTGGTTGAGAACCAACATTCGCGAACAACGGCAAGAGGGATATGTCACGGCAACCGTCTCGCTGCCGTTGGGGGATATCACACCCAACCAGTTAAGGTCGCTGGCCGACATCGCTCGCAAGTTCACGAACGGCACCGTCCGCACGACGGTGGAACAGAATTTCGTGATCCGTTGGATCAGCAAGTCGGATGCCGTTGACCTCTACAAGTCACTGGATTCCGCGGGGCTGAGCGATCCGGGCGCCAGCAATATTTTCGACATCGTCGTCTGCCCGGGAACTGACACGTGCAAGTTGGGGATCGCTTCATCGCGAGGGCTCGCGGCCGAACTTCGAGACCGCCTTGTCGCCAAGGGCGTTGAAATGGACGAGGCGATCCAAAACCTGCACATCAAGATCAGCGGATGCTTTAACAGTTGCGGACAACACCACGTCGCTGACATCGGATTCTACGGTGTCAGTCGCACGCTGCAGGGATACAAAGTTCCGCACTTCCAGGTTGTGTTGGGCGGACAGTGGGAAGAAAACGCGGGCTCGTACGGATTGCCGATCGTCGCGATTCCGTCGAAGCGAGTTCCCGATGCGCTGGACCGCATCACCGGACATTACTTGGATCAGCGTGAAAAGGGCGAGCTGTTCCAATCGTTCATCAAGCGAATTGGCAAAGCACAAATCCGAAGTGTGCTAGAAGACCTGACGCAGGACATTCCCGATCACGAAGCCGAGCCGTTGTTTTATTCCGACTGGGCCGACCCGCGACAATACAGCATCGGCGATATCGGCAAAGGCGAATGCGCGGGCGAAGTCGTCACGCAATACGAATTTCAAATGACGGCGGCCGAACGAATAGTGTTTGAAGCGCAGGTCTTGTTGGAAGATGGCCAGCATCAACAAGCCGGAGACGTGGCGTATTCGGCCATGATCAAAGCCGCAAAAGCGTTAGTCCAAATTCGATACGACGACGTCACCGAGGATGATCCCAACGAAGTCATCGATGAATTCAAAGAACGATATATCGACACCGATTTATTTCTCGATCCCTTCGCCGGGCCCAAATTCGCCAACTATCTGTTTGCGGCTCACGAATTCTCCGGATCGGCGTTTACATCTGATTCAGCCCACCACCGAATCGAAGAAGCGCAGCTCTTTATCGAAGCCGTTCATACTTGCTACAACAAAATTCGATCCGGCGCCGATAGTGCGGCGTAGGTCCTTCGGCCGTAATTCGACCTAACTCGAATTGCCGTGCCGAGGGCCGGAATCGGTATCGTGACCAATTACAAATCCCGCCAAGCTGGAAATGAAATGGAATTTCAGCACGTTAATATCAAGATTTTCGTTGATGGAGAATTGTCGATGGATTTAGAACAATTCATTGTTGTTTTCCATCGTTGGGTTGCCGAGCAATCGGTCGACGAATTGTTGATCGACGTGGCCGACTATCGCCATGTGCCAAACGGTCCGGGTGTCGTTCTCGTTGGGCACGAAGCCGATTACGCGATGGACAACACTGGCGGGCGCTGGGGACTCGTTTACAATCGAAAAGCACCCGTTGACGGCAGCAACGGAGACCGATTTGGCCAAGCCGTTCGTTCGGCTGCCATCGCCTGCCAGACGTTGGAATCGGCATTTAGTTCCGAGCCGACGCTAAAATTCCGGCGAGACGAATTCGCATTGATCATTAATGATCGCGCATTGGCGCCGAATACGGCCGCAACCTTGGCCGCGATGAAGCCAGAACTCGAGAACTACTTGAAAAGAGTCCTGGGACACGACGACTTCTCGCTGGATCACAACGACAACCCGCGGGATCGGTTCGGCGTCGCGGTCAAAATGAACAAGCCATTCGATCTGGCGGCTCTTGCCGGAACTGCATCGTGACGTCACGCGCTGCAATCTTCAAAAAATATTTGTGTCTCCATGTCCGCACGAACGGGGAATGGTGATTACCAGTCGGAGAGGGAAAACAAGACCTCAAAGAAAACAATCACAACCCTGAAAAACATGGAGAGAGAAACATGACTAAATTAGTTGCCGCCGCAAAGAAGTTTGTTGCTGAAGAAAATGGCGCCACAATGATCGAATACGGCCTGATCGTCGCCCTGATTTCACTGGCAGCCGTGGCCGCTCTTGGGCCAGTTGGTGACGCGATCCAAGCGAACTTCGAAAGCGTGCAGACCGAAGTC
>CAUZVF010000723.1:0-4062 GCA_963582955.1 Planctomycetota bacterium | reverse complement strand
AGAGTTTCACCGCCCCGCTTGATGACAACCGTTGCGTCGACCGCGGGGCCGGCTGATTTGGCGACCGTCACGACGACCTCGGCTTTGTTATTGACCATCACCTTGTCGATCGACTTGGCGTCACGGACCTCCAAATCCAAGCGGCTGGCTTCGGGATCAGAATGAAATCCCGCGGAATAAATCGGGACAGGCGACTCGGCCAATTCAAACGTGTCTTGCCGGCCGGTGTTGTCGGTACCGTCACTGATCAGCACGATGCCCAGCAACAGCTTGGATCGCAGTTGAGCAGTCGTTTCCGATACGGCCCGCACCAAGTCAGTGCGTTCGGCACGTGGCACCGACGGTATTTCGTCCGACAGCGGTTGGCCGTTGATATCGAATACGTCAACCTCGACGCGCGGTCCCGAACCCGACGATTCGATCGCGTCACGCAATGTCTCGACGGCCGCAACGGCTTTCTCGTACCGCGACTCGAGTGACATCGAAATGGAATTGTCGACGATGATCGCCACGCGGCCGGGATCGATCAGTTCATTCTCATCGGTCCACGTCGGTTTGGACATTGCCAGCACGAGCGCCAGCAATCCTGCGGCGCGAAGCCCCATCAAAACCCAGGCGAAACGACGTTCCGTCCGCAAAAAGATACCACGATAGGCCGCGTACAAAACGCAGCCACCGACAGCGATCAGCAGCCACCACAGCCAAGCATGGCTGACGCCTTCGAATTCTAGAGATGCGAACAGGGAGGTCATTTTTAATTTTTGATTTGCGAATTTTGATTTGCGATTCGTTTAACCGCGAGCGGGCACCGACCGCAGGTTGGTCACGACCGCGTTGGTCCGTGTTGTTTATAGTGGTGCACGTTGGAACTGACGCGGTCGCCGTTGGCTCTCGGTTAAACGAGTTAATTGTGCGGTTAGGTTGTTGTTGCTTCTTCCTGTCGTGTTGATTCTTTTCCGTCATTCAATAGGCCACGCATGCGCAACCGGCCGGTGGGCATCGATGGAGTCTTGGTAATTTCACGGGGTTTCAGATAATGCCGCAGGCTGATGTGATTTGCGAACCACGGTTCGAACAATGCCACCACGAGCGCGAGGAACAGCAACATGTCCCATAGTCGTATGCCTTGACCCGCCCCCAACGCGGCTTCCGAAATTTTGGTTGGGTCTTCGACAAATGTGACGAGCGGCCGTCCCGGCAATAGGACTTCTTTAATTCCGCTCTCGATTTTGGCATTCCGCGATGACGATTCGTCGCCGTCGATGCTTTCGCCCAGAACGTCGTCGAGAAACGTGAGATCGGATTCGAACGATTCGAGGTTGGCGACAAACAGTTGCGCCTCATCCTCCTTACCGGGAGCATACATTGTGTACACACCAGCTTGCTGCGTGTCATCGAATCCCATCGGGACCGATGGATCGCCGGTTGAACCAACATTGCCGATCGATCCGTCGGGTTTCTTCACCAACAATTGAGGTAGCCCCTCGGTCGCCGACACGGCCACCGGAATCAGATCGCCCGTGTTGTGAAAGTTTTGCCGGGCGATGCGTTCTTGCGAGAGATATCCGACCAGCCGATAGATCCAAGGCAAGAAGGATGGCCGAACAGGGAAATTGGTCCAATCACGGTCGCAAGTGCTGGCAAACAGCATGACTTGACCTGCACCGAATTGTCGCTCGACCAACAACGGCGCTCCGGTGTTCGTGCGCATCAAGACCAATGCGTCGCCAGCGTCGAAGTCCCATCGCGCCTTCAACGTAACGCTCTGCAGATCACCCGCATCGCCGTCGGCAAATGACGCGAGAACGACGTGGTTGCCGTCGATTTCACCCACGCTGGCACTGTGGACTTCGGCCGTTGGGTCGCCTTCAACGCGTGCCAGTTGGCCCGGCAGCAAACCGCCGTGCATGCGATTGGTGCCCGTTAATGTTTGGTTGTAGAAGGACGCATTGACTTTATCTCCCAAAAACACCAGCAGACTTCCGCCCTGATCAACAAACGATTCCAGTTTGTCGACCGCTTGTGGCGGCAGGGATTCGACATTAGCCAAAATCACCAGCGGAATGCCGGTCAAGTCGGTGCTGGCAAACGTGCGAGGTAGTTCGACCGAAACATTGATCGGACTCTTACCCGAAGCACTCGCCCGCAGTGCCGCCTCCAAGAAGAACAATTCGTCCAAGCGTTTCACCGACGAGGATGCTCCGTTGACGGCCACCACCTTGACGGCATCGAGGACTTCGAACGCGAAGTAGCGCCGGTTATCGGCATCAAGCGTTTCGTCCTTGACCTGAACGTAACCGGAATGCCAACCGCCGGTATCGAACGTGTGATGCAGAGTTCGCACCGACCATCGCCCAGCCTGAATCGTTTCGATTCGCTGCTCGCCAACCTTTTTGCCGTCGACGTACAACTCGACGTCACAGCCTACGGCCTCGGAGCTGTGATTGCGGATGTGCGGGCGGATCGAAAATGGAATCCCGACCATCGGCCGCGAGGCCGCGTATTGCACTGCGGTCACGGCCAGGTTTTTCGCCTGCTGGGGGCGCACGCTGACGAAGAACATATTGACGTCAGCTCGGCTGGGACCTGGATCGTCTTCGTCCAACATCTCCCAGCCAGAATCTTGCAGATCGCTGAGGATGTAGATCTCACGGCTTGCATCCGATGAACCTGATTGCACGATCTGTTCGGCTCGCACAACGGCTTGTGACAGGTTGGTGCCGAGTTCGGAAACCTGTAAAGTTTCAATTGCCTGGCGGACGTCCCCTAGTTCAGGTGTTGGTTTGTCGAACAGGACTTCTGGACCAGCAACGTGATGCCGTCGGCCGGCGAGCACAATCGATACCCGATCACCTTCTTTCAGCCCATCAACGATTTCGCCGGCCGCCTTTCGAGCGCGATCGAGCAATGTCACATCGTTTTCGCGATAGGCCATGCTGGCCGAATTATCGACAACCAGCACGACCGTGCGATTTTGTTGTCCGCCGATCAGTGACTGGCCACTCGATTTGAGAAACGGCTGCGCCAACGCCATGGCAAATAACGCGCACAACGCCATCCGAGCCGCCAGCAACATCAATTCCTTCAGTCGGCTCATCCGATATGAACGCAGAAACCGATCAGTCAGAAACCGCGTCGTCGAAAACCGGATCTTCTTCGTCCGCCGCGAACGGCTAAGGTGAATGATCAACGGAATCGCAGCGGAAAGCAGGCCGACGAGAAAGATCGGATTGAGGAATTGCATCAGGTCATCAACATTTGTCGTTTTGCCAAGTACGTTCCTAGGAACGTGTCAAACTTCATATTCGTTTCTGCCACTGCATAGTCGATTTGGGATGTCAGACAGCCGCGGCGCACCGTTTCGAGGAAGTTGCCAAGTTCTTCCAGATAGCCGTTGCGGAACGCTCGCGGGTCGCTGGTGATTTCGCGGCCCGTTTCCATGTCTTCAATGCGGCTGACGTCTTCGAAGGGGAAAGTCAGTTCCGCGGGATCCAGTGTCTGAAACACGATCACGTCGTGTTTCTTGTGACGAAAATGTTTCAGACCACTGACGAGTTCATCAGCGTCGTCGAATAGATCCGAAATGATGACGACCAGCGAGCGGCGCTTGATGGTCTCGGCCAATTTGTGAAAAGTCTCGCCGAGATTCGTTTCGTTTCCGGGTTCGGTCTTCTCGAGCAAATCCATCAGGATGCGAAGGTGTCCGGAACCTTGACGCGGCGGGACATTTTCTCGCACCTGATCGTCAAAAGTCATCAAGCCGACCGAGTCGTGCTGGAACGCCATCAGATACGCCAAGCTGGCGGCGAGATATGAACTGTATTCCAACTTGCTGAGCGGGCCGTCCGAGCGGTACTCCATCGAGGCCGATTTGTCCAACAATATGTAGCACCGCAGGCTGGTTTCTTCTTCGTACTGTTTGACGTATAGCTTGTCGCGGCGTCCGAAGACGCGCCAGTCGATGTGCCGCGGATCGACGCCGGGCGTGTATTCCCGATGCTCGGCGAATTCGACCGAGAACCCCTTGTGCGGACTCTTGTGCATCCCCGCAAA
This sequence comes from Planctomycetota bacterium, assembly GCA_963582955.1. GTDB lineage: Bacteria > Planctomycetota > Planctomycetia > Planctomycetales > Planctomycetaceae > CAUZVF01. The sequence continues at coordinate 9 of CAUZVF010000723.1, read as the reverse complement.
GTACCCCTC
>CAUZVF010000722.1:0-4066 GCA_963582955.1 Planctomycetota bacterium | reverse complement strand
CGTTCAGTTTGGATTGCGCCTGATTCGCGTTGGCAGTGGCCTCGCGGAGTCCCGATGCTCGCGCCGATCGATTCGTACTGCTGTTGGCCGGAATGGAGAGTGCCCGCCGATAGTCACGTTCAGCCAGGCTCAACCTCCGATTCCACTTACGCTGGTTACCAATCAGCGACGTGTAGGTGTTCCGCGATGCGACGGCAAACTTCTTTTTCGCCAACAACGACGGTTCGCTGACCATTGCGACAGCCCATTCTGTGGAACGTGGCCTCACAATGATGCCGAAGCTCTTCAGCCCCAGCCTGCGAGCCAAGACGCTGCTCTCAAATCGTTGCTCAACGCCGGTTCCGTCAAGATGTTCGACAGGGGTCAATTTCACTTTCTTTCCGCCAGACTCCAAGAAGACGTTTTCTCCGAAACACCCCACGAGCTTCGACCGACGGTCTCGCCGTACTGCCCTGGCAGCAAGATCGTTTGTCTTCATGAGTTGCGCGATGGACACTCTCGCATCGACGATTGGAGACAGACCTATGACGATCGTCTCCTTGCGGTCCTCCGAAACGAGTTCGAGCGCGCAGTCTCGCACGTTGTTTTGGACGCCGCGCATCGTTGATGACTTTGAGGCTTCCCAAGTCCATTGAATGCCGTCGGATGAGACTCGGCACATCGCAACGCCACCATCCAGTTCGGCGGTGCGGTTTCGGTCACGTCGGACACCTCCAATGGCATCGACCACAATTGCAGCAAACTTCTCGTCAACCTGCCGCGTCGCAATCTGGTTTTTCAGGGCCGACGGGCGAATCAAGGCCACGCGCCACGATGGCTGCGCGGCCAGTCTCTTTCGGAGTTCCGGCACGTCGGCACTAACGTCCAGAGACTGAACTTCGTTGCTCTCTCTCGGCAGTTCGGGAAGCATCACCTGGAAGGACGCACGGTTGATTCGGCTAGCATGTCCGTCCTCTTCTTGAACCGAAGTGCGATCGGCGATAGGAACTGTGGGGAGTTGCCCGGGCTCTCGAATAACGCGAACAGCGATCTCCTTACGAGTCACCAATTTCGGGTGACCGTCGTCCGAGACTTCAATCGTGAGTCTGACGGTCCCAGACGGATGATCGGCAGGGACTTCCCAACTCAGTGTCCGCCCACCCCCGACGATCTTTGCTGCAGCTGGGGAGCCGGTCGCGATACGGCAGGTGACGGTGTTGGGAGGAAAGTCATCGTCATGGACACTGAGCGGCATGACGAGCGTTTTTCCTGCGCCGATCTCCAATGTCGCGTCACACTCCAGCACTGGTGGCAGGTTGACTTCCACCACCCGTACAGGGACTTCAACCTCCAGCACTCGCTGCGGCTCCGCGCCAACCGAACCATGCACCGTGATGACATAGGTTTCAGGGCCTTGAACCTCAGTCGGCTGCCAAGAGATGACGCCGGTTGTGGCATCTATTTGCACACCATCTGGTACGTCGCCGACGAGCGAGAATCTCGCGCCGGTGTAGTCATGGTTAGCCGCCTGTTCGGCCGCATTGATCCTGACCCGCTCGCCCTCACGTACGTCGACAATTTCGAGTTTCACCAGGGACACACCGCCGTCGTTTGTCTCCTCCGTCTCGGCTGTGTCGTGCGTTGTGTCGCTTTCAACGTCAGCTGCCGAGAATGACGCTGCCACAAGGACAACCGAAACAGCCACTCCGACTGCGAGCGAGGCAGACAACAGCAGAACCCAGCCAGGCGGCTTCCTCGATTCTCGACCTGATACTGATTTCAGTCCTGTTGCCGAGTCCATCTCGGATCCCTGCCCCAACCGTATACCCGCCCCGCAGTTCCGGCAGCGAATCGCTTGGACGCTTACCGCCCCAAGTGCATACCGCTTTCCGCACTTCGTGCAGGTGACGACCTGTTTCTCACGTCGTCGGCGATTCTGCCCTCGCATGTCGTCTTTGGTCATGGACTGGCCCCTTTCGAGTTGTCGAGATTCTTCGAACCCGAGTCCGCTGACCGTGCGGCCTTCAGCCTGACCACCATCGCTTGATCCTCCTTGATCTTCTCTTGGTTGAGAGTTGCGTTAAGTGACCTGTAACACCGGACCCGCCCTTCGTATGCTTCCAAGAAGTCGGGATCGCTCTTGATGGCGGAGCTATACGCCTCCAATGCGAAGGACAGGCCGCTGCCACCACTCCCATAGAGAATCTCTGCTTTGATGAAATGGGCCATGGTGTTTTGTGGATTCACATCCGTGGCCTTGTCTAGATCACGCAACACCGCATCCAAGTCGGCGTTTTCCGCTTCCAATCTGGTCCTGGCCCTCCAAACCAAGGCCGCGTCGTCACCAGGATCCAGCTTGACCGCTGCTGAAAAAGCTTTGAGAGCATTCGCTGTGTCTCGACTGCGGTAATGCAGTTGTCCCAGCGCCCGCAGGACGGCAGGTACTGAGGCCGCCGCCGCCGCCTTTGAGAAGCGTGCGTTCACCGTATCGACCCAGCCTTGAAGCCTATCGACGGCTTCAATACGTCTGCCCGCTGCATCCAGGTACGCTCCCAAAGCCACCACAACCTCCGGTTCCGTCGGCGCAAGCCGCTGAGCCCGCTCTGCGGTTTCAATGGCCTCGGCGTTCGCCCCTCCCTCGTGCAGGAGCCTTGCCAATTCATTCAACACGTCGACTCGATCCGGAAACTTCTGCGAGACTCGTTTCAGGGTGGCTATGGCTTTCGCACGCCGGTCATTTCGTAGCAGCCGCTGGCACTTGAACAAGAGAAGAGGAATCGCAGCTGCCGACGGAGTCGATTGCTGAACAAGAACCGCGTCCACCACAGCCGTTGCATCAGCGTGCCGACCGAGCAACCATAGCGCCAGTGCGCGTTCGTAGGTTGCCTCGTATTGCAGTTGCAGGTCCTTCGCGGCCAGTGAAAAATCACCGATTGCCTCGTCGAGCTTGCCTCTTCTGGCTTTGACGCGGCCTCGAAACAGCAGGAAGCGCGCCGGTCGTGAGGACTTTGCCGCTGCCTCCTCGATGTCGGCCAAGCAGAGACTCCACATCGCCTCCCTGATCCGCACGACTTCCGTTTCATCTGCCACTTTCGCTAGATCCCGGCTTCGGCCAGTTGCGCGCTGAATGGCCAACGGGGCATCACGTTTCATTTCCCCAAGAGTTTCGGGGCTCGTTTGCAACTGAACGGCATATGCCTCGTACAGTTTCGCGCGGAGAAACCACGAATGAGCCTGCTGAGGATCCAGTTTGATAGCTGAGTCGATTGACGGCAGGGCGAGAGCTGGCCGCGTGTCCGAGTAGATTTGACATGCCAACTGATGAAAACCAGGCTCATCCGGTTTGATCCGCAGTGCTGCCTCAATGTTCTTTTGTGCATCCCCCATGATGAACAGTTCGGTTTGTGCTTCGGCCAAGTGAAAGTAGCCATTCGCGTTCCTGGGATTCAGGTGGAGACACTTCTTGAAGTGAATCGCGGCGACTTCCCACTGCTCCTGAGACTGGCTGAGCAATCCCATCAGATAATGGGATTCTTCATCATCCGGGCTCTGCTTCAGCAGGTGGGCGAGCCGATCTCGCGCCTCGACGTAGTTCCCATGTTCGAGAGCCAACAACGCCTTGACACGGTTTGCGCCGGGGTGTGTGGACTCCTCCACGAGAACACCCGCCAAGAGCTGTTCCGCTCTGGAGTTCCTTCCTGTCGCGATGCAGATTTCTGCGAGGCCGACCAACGCGTCGAGGCGTTCGATCTGCGACGCCTGTTCACTCTGTAGTTCAAACGCCCGCTCTGCCTCCTTGAGTCTCCCCATCTCCAGCAGCTTCCGAGCACTTTCAGTCTGGACTGTGGAAGGGGCAGCTGTGCTGTTGTCAATTTGAGGATGTGCGGTGCCGGTTTCATCTCCTGGACCACCGCAACCACCGATCTCAAAGCACACAACCAAGCCAAGTGCAATTGCCAGTCTCCGATGCCGAGTTCTAGCGGTTGACAGGCTATTCTGCCTGAAAGGACATCTTGGTTCTTCTGAGAGGCCAAACACTCTGCGGTAGCCCATGCTCACACCCGGTCAGTTTGAAACTGCCACTCTC
>CAUZVF010000721.1:0-4066 GCA_963582955.1 Planctomycetota bacterium | reverse complement strand
ATAGTCAATTCGTCAGTACCGAGGCGGTAGATTCCAGGCATACGTTTCTTGCCAGCGATAAGGGTGATTGTTCCCGGTTCTGTCGTGGGATCCACTTCGCAATGAAACACCTCAAGCGTATTTCCCGCAGCTTCGCGGCACAAATGTGATCCAGAGATAATCAGCCGCGTCTCTTCGGTCTGTCGGATCGCTTTCTTTTCTCCACCTTCGGTAATCGCGACTGCTTTCCAAATTCCTTGGATCGCTCGCCGTTCGTTGGGGAATTGCAATGTCAGCGGGTCCTTGTCAATCAGTTTGGCTGGTGCGTCCCGCACAGTGAGCTTTCCGTGGCCAGTGAACCCCTTGGGAAACTCGTCGCCCGCGCCGATCCGAATCTCAAATTCTCCGTTTCGATCCGATGGGGCTTTCGCCAACCGTCGCACTCCAGCCGCATTCTGAGCGTACACCCGGACGCCCGCGACTGGCCGACCACGCTCGTTGACAATTCTGCCACGACGAACGACGGCTGGCACAACCTCAAACGGTGCGAACTGGAAGCCTCCGGCGCGGTCAGGAATCTTCGGTTCGACGATTTCCTTGTGATTGGCCCAAACCAAGACACCCGGCACCCAGAGTAGCACCGCACGGGTTTTCTCACCGGCCAATACGTAGGACGTGCAGCGTCCATCGCGACCAGTGAAAAGAACCTGGTCCGCGACGTACACTTCGGCTTGGGACACCGGCTCACGCGTCGTTTTCCGAAGGACGAGGGCGCTGACGGGAACCGCACGCTGAAGAGTGAGTTCCATATCTGTTGTGCGACCTGTCGTGACGCCAACATTCCGAGGTTCACGCAACCGAAAGGGTTGATCAAGGTCGATGGCCGCTCGTACAAATATCTGTCCGTTGGCGATTGCTGGCACCTCAAAACGACCGTGTTGGTCGGTGACGACATTGGCCATCCCATCCATGATTCTCCGTCCCGGCCTGGGCCAAGCGGGCTCTTCGTTTTTGGGGCGTGTGGCGATGTGGAGCCGAACGCCGCGAGCCAGTTCGGGCCGCTCGGAAATCAACCGGCCCTTGAGGTGCCCTGTTGGCCGCAACTCGACGCGGATCTTTCCGCTCAGTGTCGTTTCCGCGTCAACGAAACGCGTTTGCTGCCCGAAGCCATCGGCGGTGACACGGATCGGCAACGCATCGCTTGATGGTCGCAGCCGACAGCGTACGGTTCCGGCTTCGTTTGTCACACTGGATAGCAACGCTTCAAATTCAGCAGGTATGGGTTCCATATTCAGGTGAAACCCGGAATTAGCAAGTCGTCCGAATTCCACGCGAGCTCCGGCGACCGGCACGCCCTGTGAATCAACAACCGCAACCACGGTCTCGACCAGTGGGGACCGAAAATATATGGACGGATAGCGAGGCAATTTTGTCAAAATGTGTTTATGGTGTAGCCATTGACACGTTAACCGGCCGTCGGGTGTTTGGGCCCAGATATTGGCGCACATCTGAAAGCTACCTGGACCGAGCCAGGCGGTGGGGAATTCAAATCGAAATCGCCCATCTGCGTCACTTTCCGTCCGCAGGATTTGAGCACGCGCCGGGCCACGGATTCTCCGCAGGACCATGACCAGCTTAGTTCCAGCCACGGGTTCCACCGTCTTGTCAAAGTAATTCGCGACAGTCCCTATGACGCTGCTTTTCTTGGACTCCGGTTCTGCGTCGTCCGAACGTTCGTCTGGATTCGTCGCAAAGTTCAAATCCTGCAACTCGGGCACGAATAGGCGGAGCTTGGGTTTCGTTGCCTCGAGCTGCTCGGCATTCGCACCAAAGGCCGGCGACCCTTTCTCTTGTTCCTGCCCGTGCATCATCGCCAGGGGAGTGGCGACACAAGCAATAGCGACTAATGACACGCCAAGCACGCGCCGGGTGAGCGGGGCTCGATTCAATTGTTTGTTCAGAATTGCCAACAGTCGGCTTTCGAGTCTGAATTTTCGAGCCATTCCGACGGACGACACGGCGGCAATTCCACCGCTGGTGTAGCCCGTGGCAATTTCCAGCAGATGCTCGGCGTAATCCGATGCTTTCAAACCGCTGCCCAAGACCAGATCGTCGCACGCTCGTTCGCATTCCACTCGCACTCGCCAAGCTGCCAGCCAAACCAGCGGATTGAACCAATGCACGACACAGGCGAGTTGAACCAAAAGCTGCGACAGCGCATCGTGCCGGCGAATGTGAGCCAGTTCGTGAAGCAACACGGCCCGTAGTCGCTCGTCACTCCAACTTGGCCAATCCCCGGGGAGCAATATCCTCGGCCGTTTGATGCCCCACACGATCGGCATCTCGCGGCGCGAACTGTCTAGCAGTTGCACGGGATGCCAAATGGCAAGTTGCCGGCACAGGTGCGCCAGCAACTTTGTCGCTCTTTCGTCGTCAACGGTTCGTGCACGGCGGCCAAGTTGCGCCAGCACAATGCCGCTGAGCAATATGCGACAACAAAGCAAAACAACGCCCGCGGCCCAAACCCAGACAATGACGGACGCGAATTGTGCGACCGCGTTGGCTTGGCCGTCGGCTCGATTTTCAGTGAGATGTGAATTCTCCGAACCGCTCGGCAACCCAAGATTGGACTGCCGGTTGCGAAGCGAATGTGGGTCATTGACGGGTCCGTTTGGAATTGGCACGGCCACGGCAGGCGATCTGGATTCTTCGGTTCGCTTAACCCGGTGCGGTTCGATCGATTGCGGCCATGCATCGTTCGTGGCGGGCAATCGCTTGGAATGAAGAAACTTGTGTCGTTTGTCCGACGCTGGCTCGCTGTCTTCAAGCAGCACAATCGTGGAAGCATCCAGCCAACTCGGCAGCACATGCCATTGGGGCCCGACAGCCGAAATCGCTGGCAACAGCAAGATTGCGCCCAGCGCCAAGACCCAAATCAAATTTCGAGTGGCGGCCGAAGCTCGTCGCAACGCAACCGCCGCCGATGCGGCGATGAGAAGCAACACGCTTCCCTTAATCAGCGCCTCAACGAGAAGTGGCAACGTTGCGATGGCAATCGGTGCTAACGCAAGTTCAATGATTTGTCTCAATCGCTCTACCTCCCGTCTTGACGCGCCTCTTCGATCAGCCGCTTGATGCGTAGCAACTGTTCCCTCGAGACGTACGTTTCCTTCTTGGCAAAATGAGCCGCCAGCGCTTCGTCCAGTTCCCCACCGAAAAACGTATCGATCACATGTTGCAGCGCCCTGACGCCGACCGCCTTCTTCGCCCGCCGTGGAATGTAAACGACCTCGCGTCCGCGCATGCGCCGCCGGACGTGACCTTTTTCTTCGAGAATGTGCAACAGCCGCCGCACCGAAAGATCGCTAGGCGCATCGGGCAACTCGCCAACCACTTCCATTGTGGTCGCGCCGTTGCGGGCATACAGCACATCCATGATCTGCCGTTCCCGCCGGCTGAACTGAATCTGATCGGCCATCGCGTGACTCCTTCAATTGGCGTCCTCGCCGCGCTGGCAGCTCGACTGCCACGCTGGGGCATCCACCATGAATATTTTCATGGTGCCAGACTCGCGCGTCAACCCTTATCATGAAAAATTTAATGCTCCGTCATCCAGAATAGGACGGACCGGAAACGGTCGGGGCAGTCGGCAGCCGATGCTTGTGATCGACTGCCGACCGTTTGGCGTCAGCTTTTTGGGACGGCCGCGCGAACTGTGTTTGATTAACGCAAACTCGTTGGTCGGCTCGGATTATTCTCTGACAGGATTGTCATTTGCGGTCGTATCAGTCGAGTCGGTTTCATTGGGCACGGGACGTAACCAAGCCGACGCCGCGGTGAGTTTTCCGTCCTCGTTCATCCGAGCTACTGAAATCGCCACGGGACGGTAACCTGATTTGGACAATTCCTTGGCTCTTTCGAGTTGTGTGCGTACGTCAATGCCGTGTAGCTCTTCCGATTCAAATGCCGGGTTGAGCGACATGATGCCGGCGAATCTGATCGAACGCTCCTTCATCGGCGGATTCGCCGCTGGCTCGAGTCCGACGGCGACTTCCAAATGTATTTTCTCACGCGTGAATTCACTTTC